>JANNWD010000310.1:0-2073 GCA_031408315.1 Bacteroidota bacterium | reverse complement strand
GACTTGTAATTTCATTGAAATTATTGTCAAATTCTAAATTAATATTTGTGCTAAAATTACCTTGATAATCAACTGATTATTTTCTGCTGTTTCCAAACTTTCAAAGATCTTTTTGACTTTACTTTTTATCCTTTTTTTAATTAGGATTGCAAAGGTAATAGTCATTATTATTCTAACCAAATTTTTCTTTTATTTTTTGAAAAATAAATTTCAAAATTTGATTGATTTTTTTTGAGAACTAATCCCTTTTTTAATTGGGAGTGCAAAGGTAATAGGCTTTACTATTATGACCAAATTTTTCTTTTAAATTTTAATGAAAATTTTACAGAATTGATTACCTTTTTTTGAGAACTACTGCTTTTTTCCAAAAGCGGACAGCAAAGATATAAATAGATTGTTTGGTATCAAAATAAAAATTGAATCTTTTTTTTAATTGAACTTAATTATTCGTAGGTATTTTATTGAAAGCCTTGCCGGGTGTTGATTATGTCTATTTAAAATATATTGAAAATATATTTTAAATTATTTGGACTTTTGCCACTTATGATTAGTTTATGCTTTTGCATAGTGTTAGTTTTTTATTATACTTACGGTATTACGGTATTGGTTTTATATACTTTGTTAGTTAGTTTAGATGCTAAAATATATGGGCTTAGAATAAATAGGCTTTAAAGATGCCATTTATTTTAATGTTGAACGGAGCGTCGCCACATCTGCCCGTAGAGAGATTTGAAGCTTGTATTCAAAAATATTAAACAATTTTTACTGTACTAATAATTTACTTGTACTAGAGACAACCCCTGAGCTGGGGCAGAAAAGTATGCTTTTGTATTATTTTTTGAACCAACAATTTGATTGAGAGCCTCGATTGATAGTTTTTTTGTGCCTACTTGAAGCATAGTAGCTACTAAAGCCCTTACCATGCCACGGAGAAACCTATTGGCTTGAACGGTATAAATAAGTTTTTGATTTTCGAAATGCCAATTGCTTGTAGTAAGTGTACAATTATTGGTAAAAGTTTGTGTTTTTTTTTTTGAGAAACTTGTAAAATCGGTATGCTGCATTACTAATTGTGCTGCTTGATTTAATATATCTATATCGAGATTGTATGGATAGTAATAGGCTACTTCTTTTAGGAATGGGTTTTTGGATTGGTATATATTATACTGGTATTGCCTTGATATGGCATTGAAACGGCAATGAAAATCATTTGCCACTTGAGTTATATTTTTTATAGCTATATCTTCTGGTAAAATAGAATTAAGATGGTACACTTCGTTTTCTATTGAACTATCGGTATCGAAATGAAAGAAATTTTGGAGGGCATGTACGCCAGCATCTGTACGGGAGGAGCCTGTTAACTCAAATTTTTGTTTAAAATAAATGCCCAAAGCTTTTTCTACCTCGGCTTGTATAGTGTTTGCGTTTTTTTGTACTTGAAAGCCTGAATAGTTAGTTCCTTTGTACGCTAATTCGATTAAGTATCGTGGCATGAGTGGGGTTTTTACACTTTATTGTTTGTACTTAATTTTTTAGCATTGCATTAAATCGCTTGATATAATACTCTTCTGATAATAATTGAGATAGTTTAGAGAAATTATCTACGTCGTACACATAAGGATAAGCTGTATCGAAAAATTTATACTTGCCTTCATCTGTTAAAAATAGAAAACTTAGTGTTTTTATTTGCTCCGTTGTGTAGCATTGTTTTTGAAACACTGATAAGGCTTGCTGTAGCATAGCTTTATCATTATCGGCATTTGCCATTTTTTTTCTTAGTTTTTTGTACTCTTCTTCATTAGCTAAGCTTTTACAACTGGCTTGATGTAGTTGTTTGGCTGGTGTTGTTACTATTTCCTTTGGTGTGATTTTAACTTGTTCTATTGCTTTTTTTTGTTCTTCTGGTTTCTCTATTTTTTTTTCAACTGTGGGCTCTGTTGTTATTTGTGTGCCTTTTATTTCTTCTTTTAGTATGGGTGTTGGTATTTGTTTTTGAGCTATTGAGTTGGATAGACTATTATTATCTTGTAATGGAATGAAAATTCGAACTGTATCTATTAAACCATTACTTTT
>JANNWD010000309.1:0-1983 GCA_031408315.1 Bacteroidota bacterium | reverse complement strand
GTCACTGTCACTGCTGCTGCTGCTAGAAGATGAGGATGAAGAAACATCCACCGATGAAACATCCGAGACTTCTACGTCGCTTACTTCACTGTCATCATCACTGTCTTCCGGTGTGACGGAGGCCACGGAGTTGGATCGCTGTTTTTTGGTCGGACGAGCCTTGGAGGTGGATTCCGCGGCTGCTTTTCTCTTTTCCGTAGACAATTTTACGTGTTTATCCTTCTTGTCGTCGTCATCGTCATCACTATCGCTACTGCTGGACGAGTCACTGCTGCTCTTGCTGTCGTTGGTCACCGTTTTTGTCGGACCACTGGGAGTCGGTTCAATTTTCTTGGCCACTGTCGTTTTTTTTTTTTTTTGGCTTTCAATCTCGCTGCTGCTGCTGCTGCTGCTGCTGCTGCTACTCGTGTCCGACGAAGAAGGTGACGAATCCTTTTTCTTCTTGCTCACCATTTGTTCCTGTTTTGGTTTCTCGTCCTCACTTTCGCTGCTGCTGCTGCTGGACGACGACGAGGTTGACGAGTCTTTGGTGGACTTTTTGATGGCAGTGGGACCTGTTTTGTTGGCGACCACAGTTTTGGCAGCGACTGGGGTTTTTGGTTTCTCCTCCTCTTCACTGCTGCTGCTACTGCTACTCGAAGACGACGACGACGACGACGAAGCAACTTTTGCCTTTTGCTTGTTTGCTTTTGTCGTGTCGTTGTTCTTTTGGGGTTTTTTCTTTTCCACGCTTCCAGAAGAGGAGCTGCTGCTGCTGCTCGAGGAAGAGGATGACGAATTCTTTTTTCGTGCAATGGGAGGCAGCGCGTTTTTCTTTGCGGCGGGTACCTCGTCTTCGTCGTCGTCACTGCTGCTGCTGCTGCTGCTGCTGCTGTCGGAAGAACTGCTGTTGTTGTTGTTGTTGTTGTTGTTGGGACTCAATGTCCATTGTCCCTGCTTATCCTTGAGGATGTTGTGTTGTTGTGGACGATACATAGGGAAGCGTTTCCGCAGTTCCTGTTCAATGGCCGTGGCGCTCGTTGCAAATCCCAAATTCCGTAACAGTAGGCCCAGTGCCTCGACTTGTTCCGGCAACTCGGCGAGTTTGGCGAGCGATGACAAAACTGATGATATTGCCGTCATTATTGGAATAATATTGCTGTTGTTGTCAGGGGAAACTATTACAGTAAATGGCGCGCAAGACAGGAGGCGAAGCGACCCAGACTACGAAGAGGATACTCTCAAGATGGAAATTATTGTATTATTGAAGCTATTCTTGATGACAGGTGTGCATTTACTGTTCCTTTATTTTCACTACGTACGTACGTTTTGAACACCAAAATTCACACGTTTCGGTGGTGGCGGGGAAGTCTCATTCACTGAAACGCCTTTCATCTTTACTCTATACCTCTTACTAATAATCCACCGGGCAGCGACTACAGCAACGTTGCAGGTTAGCTCACTTCTCACTTTGCTTCAGGTAAATCACGCCCCTGTATTGACGGTTACGCCTTGAAGAGCCGTTTTCGACTCTGAAACGGCATGCTTCTAGTAGCCATGCACATAGCCCTCATAGTTGGCTCACACTTTCTTTCTATTGGTATAATCACCAGTCGGAAGTGAAATTTCCCACTTTCTGTCCCATCAGCCACACAGACGGAACATCATGTCGTACGTTCCCCCCGTCAAAAAAGACGCCGCCCTGGGCGCCGACGGTGCCGAAGCCGTCGTGCACCGCATTCGCATTACATTGACTTCCCGCAATGTGGCAAATTTGGAAAAAGTCTGCGCCGATCTCAAGCGCGGTGCCGTCGACAAGAAATTGCACGTGTCGGGACCGGTGCGCCTCCCCACCAAGTTTTTGCGCATCACGACGCGCAAAGCACCCAGTGGAGAAGGTACCAATACCTGGGATCGCTTCGAAATGCGCATTCACAAACGCTTGATTGATCTGCACGCGCCCAGTGAAGTGGTGAAACAAATTACCAGTATCAGCATCGAACC
>JANNWD010000308.1:0-2460 GCA_031408315.1 Bacteroidota bacterium | reverse complement strand
ACTTTTTTCATATAAGTTTACCCCTACTGCAACAATTTGTTTTTTTGTTGTTAGTATTGGAAATAATTTTTCGGCTAGCATCATTTCAGCTTCAGTATTAAAAAAAATCCATTCGGCAGCAGCCATTGTTTTTTTATATCCTGGAAAATAAGATACTAACTCATCATGCAATGTTGGAATTAAAATACTTTTTTTTGCAACTTCTAAAATACCTACTGCCGTAGGATAATAAATAGTAGTAAAAAAAATAAAAGCAGTATACTCATTATAATTTGCTTTTAAATAATCGATTAATTCGGGAGTGGATGGTCCTTGTGCATTTAACCAACTAGCATGATCTTTTTGCTCATCTTTTTTTAATGAAGAAAAAAACCTTACCATCCAATTAGGATAATTGAGTTTTTTATGAACTTTTTGAATCAATAATTTTTCTGTTATTTTTTTTTGGTAGTAGCTTAATGCTTTAGGGTTTCTTATACCATTGGTAAAGCGTAAAATTTTTACATCACCTTCTGTGGAAAAGCCAGGTGGTAGTATTGGTAGCCACTTTTTATAATCTACTGCACAAGTAGTAAGTATGGTAACGTCATAAAATTTAGTTAGTTGCTCAGCTATCATTTTTGCATGCACTTCTGCACCGCCATTAACTTGCTTGCCATATCGTTGAATTACAACGGCAACTTTTTTATTTTTATTTATACTGATGTCTTGATTGTGCAAACTTTACAGTTTATTATAAATAGTAAGGTATTGTTTGGCTGCAATAGTCCAATTAAAAAAATTAGCTCTTTCAATTACTTGCTCAGCTTTATTTTTTTTGCAAAAATCGTCTACTGATTCTAGTAGTTTTTGCTGCATGTACAAAGGGTCAAAATTTTCAAAATAATATACCGCTTCTCCTCCAATTTCTGGGAGGCTTGTTTTATTCGATAAAATAATGGGCTTGCCAAAATGCATAGCTTCTACAACCGGCAATCCAAAACCTTCCGCTAACGAAGGAAAGACAAATGCAGCACAATTACTCATATACCATTGTTTATCATTCTCAGAAATGGAGCCTGTAAAAATCACTCTATCTAAAACACCAAATTTTTTAGCTTCGGCAATTATACGTTGGTAGTAATTTTCATTTTGAACAATACCCGAAATAATTAGTTTTTTACTATTATTAACAAGCAAAGGTGGCAATACATGAAAGTTTTTTTTATTGGTAATAGTTCCAATAGTATATAAAAATTCTTCAGGTAATTCTCCCTGTGGTTTTAAAATATTTTCAATGGTTTTAAAATTACATCCATTATAAATTACATCTACTTTTTTGTTAGTAAGATTTAAGTTGTTGCAAACATCTTGTTTAGTAAATGCTGAAATAGCAACAATACTATCTGCCCTATTAATTTTTAGTTGCAATTTTTTTAATTCTTGTTTTATTTTTTGGCTTGTTTTATTCTCTTCATGCAAAAAATTTAAGTCGTGTATAGTAAGTACAACTTTTAGTTTTCTGTTAAACGGAAAATAGTCTGATGCTTGGTAAGTAGAATGCCAAATATCGAACTTGCTGGTAGGTGGCAATAAAAATTTATGTAGTGAATGTTGTGCAATATAGTTTGCATCTACCCCAAAATTGCTATGCTGTTCTTTTCGTACAAAAAAATTAAGTTGTTCTTTTTGTGGGTTAGCATTTTCTTTTAATGCAAGCCCAAGTTGATGACAAAAATGAAACAATCCTGTGTGAGGATATTTCATTCGTTCGGCATCAAAAATTATTTTTTTTATCATTATACTAAAATGGAATTACCAAAAAGAAAATTATTATTTATACTGCTTTACAAATTGATACAAATTAAATGGAAATGGTTGTTTCTTTAGCATTTCCAATAAATATTCTTTATTAATATCTTTCATACGTTTATATTGAATTAGTTGATACGCTTTTTCCACAAGTAACCAATTACTTTTTGTGTTTCGCTTTATATCACTTTTTAGTAGTTCATTAATACTATTTTCTAATTCATCAATTCCTATTTTTTGTGTTGCAATAGTTTTAATAATAGATATTGGGTAAGGGGAATGGTGGGTAATAAAAGAAAGATTTTTTATAAATGTATTCACACCAGGTCTATCTCCTTTGTTAACAACAAATACATCAGCAATTTCCATAAGCCCTGCTTTCATTACTTGTACTTCATCACCAGCCTCTGGTACAAGTACAACAACTGTAACATCAGCTAAGCCTGCAATTTCTAACTCGGTTTGGCCAACGCCAACCGTTTCTATAATAATGTAATCAAATGTTGACGCTTTTAATAAATCGCTTACTTCAATAATTTTGGGGTTAAGCCCCCCCAATGAGCCTCTACTAGCCAAAGATCTTATATACACATTTGGATGATTATACCACTCACTCATTCGTACCCTATCGCCAAGTAATGCACCTAAATTAAAGGGTGAAGATGGATC
>JANNWD010000307.1:0-1775 GCA_031408315.1 Bacteroidota bacterium | reverse complement strand
TCTTGTCGTGATAATCCCGTTGGGCACGAGTGAGTTCAGCTTGGATTCCAGAGATCGATCGACTACTTTGCTCTCGCTCCGCCACTCCCTGTCGATCGAGTGATAATATCTGAGCATCAATACCAAAAATCTGCTGTTTACCCTTTTGGATATCCCCACTCAATTGGCTCCGTCTCGTCTGGAGCTTACTTTCTAATCGTACATCTTGAATTGTAGCGATCGGATCGCCTACTTTTACCAGTTGATTTTCCCGCACGGCGATGTTTATTACCGAACCTTCGATCGGTGATTGCACCTGCCCTAGCTCTCCCACAGGACGAATTGCCGCAGCAGCTTGAACGGTAACTTTATATTTCAGCACCGCACTCAACCCCACAGCCGCACCAAAAATCCCCAGTAGTGCTAACCCGCCCACCGTTACCCACCGCCCAATGTCGGGTAAAAACTCCTCCGGTGTCTGTGACTTTGCGAGTGCGTAGCCAGTCTGTCGATTAAACGGAACCAATGCAGTCGTAAGATCGCGTTGAGGAATCGGCACTAAGCTACCGCTATTCGGAATTTTAGTAGGCATAATTTCGCCGGAGTGGAATTTGGAGTCGTCCATGAGGGTGTACTTCGGCTACGCTCGGTAACCGCAGAAGTGTGGGGGAAAAATCCCCTCTTGGGAGCGGCGGTTTTATTCTGGGGTTCCCCCAGAATAAAAAACCGACAAGACAGGGGTGCCCGTCAGGGCGGGGTGGTAGATTCCTGCATCCCAACTAGACATCAAGGCTGCAAAAAATCTAAATGATCGCCAGGAATCCGACTCAACGCAGTCGGTGTACCGACTAGTTTCAACTTCCCCCGATCGAGGTATACCACTAAATCAGCCCGCAGCACCACACGAGGGCGATGGCTAATCAGGATCGTAGTCTTGCCATGACGGACTGCCAAAATCTGTTCGAGTACCCGCTGCTCAGTACTCGGATCGAGAGCACCTGTGGATTCATCGAGGATTAGAATCGGTGGAGCTGTGAGAATTGCCCGCGCCAGAGCCAACCGCTGCCTTTGCCCCCCAGAGAGATTTGCCCCAAATTCACCCAAGATCGTCTGGTATTTCTCTGGCAATTCGCTGATAAACCGATCTGCTCCCGCAATCTGGCACGCTCGCACAATTTGCTCAAAAGAGACATCAGGATAGGATAACCGAAAATTGTCGATAATCGATCGACTCCAAAATTGAGCATCTTGAGCAACCAATACTACCTGCTGGCGCAGACATTCGAGGGATAGATCTTGCTGGTTGTAAATCCCATAGCGGATATTGCCAGTAGGCAGGGGATAAAGTCCCGCAAGCAGCTTGGCGAGGGTACTTTTACCACAGCCAGACTGTCCGATCAGGGCAATAACTTTACCGCCTGGAATCGTTAGACTAAAATCTTTGAGCAGATCCACCCTCCCAGTATGGTGAAAGTTGACTCGATCGCAAGTAATATCGGCATGATCGGGAAACTGTACCCACGGTTTGGAAGTTGTCTGAACTTCTTCGGGAGTAGCATCAAGTACCTCCGACAAGCGTTGAATCACAATCTGAGCGGTAATAAATTCATTTGCCAGCCCGACGACACTACTGAGAAATCCCAAAAAGTTGCCACTTAGACCATTAAATGAGATTAATTGACCAATACTGAGGGTTCGATCGATCACCAGATAACTCCCAAACCAGAGTAGCCCCACCGTAGTGAAATTAGAAATTACCCCCGTCAGCGTCGAACTATACAAACCCAGCTTCATCG
>JANNWD010000306.1:0-9848 GCA_031408315.1 Bacteroidota bacterium | reverse complement strand
AGTAATTTAAGCAAAGTATTACGACAAAAATTATCCCAAAACTTTAGTTTTCAGTCAATACAAACAGATGCTACTAAAATTAGCAGCGATGGTACGTTAAAAAGCAGGTTTGTTACTTATGATGGTCATTTTATGGAAGGTGTATTAATTCCGACCGAAAATCGCAATACGGCTTGTGTATCAAGCCAAATTGGTTGCAGCCTTACTTGTTCTTTTTGTGCTACAGGTAAAATGGAACGCAAACGCAATTTAGATTTTGATGAAATTTACGACCAAGTTGCTTTACTAAATGAGCAAAGCGAAAAAACCTATAACAAAAAATTAAGCAATATTGTTTTTATGGGTATGGGTGAGCCGCTTTTAAATTACTCTAATGTATTAAAAGCCATTGAAAAAATAACCGATCCAAAAGGTTTGGCAATGAGCCCAAAACGCATAACCGTATCTACCGCAGGTGTGGCAAAAATGATAAAAAAATTAGGCGATGATAAAGTACGTTTCAACTTAGCTTTATCCCTACATGCCGCCACCGATAAAAAACGAGATAGCATAATGCCTATAAACGAAACCAACACTATAGACTCGTTGGTAGAGGCTTTAAACTATTTTTACGAACAAACAAACAACGATATTACTCTTGAATATATTTTGCTAAAAGATGTAAACGATAGTTTGGAAGATGCTGAAGATTTAGTAAAAATTTATCGTAAAATTCCAACACATTTAGTAAATGTAATTGAGTACAACCCTATTGATGGCGAAATTTTTGTAAAGCCATCGGAAGATACCACACAACAATTTACCGACTACTTAGCAAAGCACAGAGTAAATGTAAGAGTACGCCGCAGCCGAGGAAAAGATATAGATGCCGCTTGTGGACAATTGGCAAATAAAAAATAGTTTTTGAGACACAGATAATAAAGACTTAAGCAGATCTAACGGATTTTATTTGTATTTTTTTTGTGGCATTACTGGTAAAATAAGGTATCTCATTTTGCTTAGCAAAATTTTCGCCTTCCCGTCTTTTCGGCAAATTCCTAAATGGTTTCTGTGTTTCGTTACATATAATACTTTATAAAAATGCATTAACAAATTTTTAAGTTATCCATTTAAACTTCGTTACTTATACAAAGTCTATTACTTAAACAAATTAAAAACAATAGATCATGAAAAAGTTATTAGTATTAACATTAGCGTTATCAAGCATACTTTTTACAGCCAATGCACAACAAAAAAGAGTCCACAAAATGGGTGGTAAAAAGCAGCATCATGCACAAGTAGCAAAGCAATTAAATTTAAGCGATGAGCAAAAGAAACAGGCCCAAGCCAACAAAGCTGAGTTTAAACAAAAAATGCAAGAGCTTAATAAAAACGAAAGCATTACCGTAAAGGAGCAAAGAGACAGAAAAGATGTTTTACGTAAAGACCAAAAAGCTAAAATGCAAGCTATGCTTACACCTGAGCAAAAAACAAAAATGGCAGAATTAAAAGCTACGAAAAAAGTAAAGAAAGAAGAAAAATTTGCACAGCATTTAACTAAAATGAAAAGTAAATTAAACTTAACAGACAACCAAGTAGCTCAATTAAAAAGCCAAAGAGAAAGCATGAAAACTAGAGCTAAAGCCATTAAAGAAAACGAAGGCCTAAGCCGTACACAACGCAAAGAACAATTCATGGCTTTAAAAGCAGATGCAAAAACGCAAAAAAGTAAAATTTTTACGGCTGAGCAATTAAAGCAAATGGAAGAAATGAAGAAAACTAAAATGGGCAAAAAATCTATTGCAAAATAATTTATAATACAATCCCTAAACCAAAGAGTTTCAAGTAAAATTGAAGCTCTTTTTTATTTTCCGTACCTTTGTACCTCACTCCTGTTGTAAAACAGTAAAACACTTCAATTATATGAGCCAGTCTCCATTTCAAAAATTTACCGCAAAAAAGAAAAATAGCGTAATAAAGGAAGAATTTAGACAAGAAAAAAAGAAATACCGTAAAGAGCGTAATGCCTTTTTCGATCAGAAAAAAGAAGAAGAGTACCAAGCAAGAATAGCTAAGCGAAATGGTATGGCAACCAAAGCTGCAGATAATGCAAAAAGGAACCCTACTGAAGAAATAAAACCAACAGGCACCAGAACAACACCCCGTTTTAAACAAACAGGTGGTGCAGAAAAAACAGTTACAAAATCAGCTAAGGCTGCCGCAGCTAACGATAATCACCCAAGCGGTGTAATGCCCTTAAATAAATTTTTGGCCCATTGTGGTGTTTGCAGCCGTAGAGATGCTGTTGCTTTAATTAACGAAAAAAAGGTAAAGGTTAATGGTACTATTGCTACCGAACCTGGCTATAAAATACAACCTACTGATGAAATAGTATTTAATGGTAAAAAATTATTTGTTACAAAAAATTTGGTTTATATCTTGCTAAATAAACCCAAAGATTACATTACTACAACCGACGACCCACAAGGGAGAAAAACTGTTTTAGAATTAATACAAAAAGCTACTACAGAAAGAGTTTATCCAATCGGACGATTGGATAGAAATACTAGCGGTGTTTTGTTGTTGACCAACGATGGCGATTTAACGCAAAAATTATCTCACCCTAGCTACGAAATAAAAAAGATTTATGAAGTAAAATTAGATAAAGTATTAGCTAAAGGCGATTTTGATAAAATTTTAAAAGGAGTAACATTAGAAGATGGTGTAGCAAATGTAGATAGCCTTGCTTACGCAGATACAAAAGACAAAAGCATTATTGGCATTGAAATACATAGTGGCCGAAACCGCATTGTACGTCGTATTTTTGAAAGCCTAGGTTACGATGTTAAAGGATTAGATAGAGTGATGTATGCCGACCTCACTAAAAAAAATGTAGAGCGTAGCAAGTGGCGTTACCTTAGCGAAAAAGAAATTCGTTTGTTAAAATATATGAACAACAGCAAAAATAAATAAGCGTTTTGGCAAAACAGCATTTAGATATAATTTTAGAAACACCATCTTTTGTGGCAATAAATAAACCTGCTGGTTTATTATCTATCCCAGATAGAGAACAATCTCAACTTTCGTTAAAAGATTTGTTGATGGAAAAGTATGGCAAAATTTTTACAGTACATAGGTTAGATAAAGATACTAGTGGAGTAATTATTTTTGCAAAAGATGATGCCACACACAAATATTTATCGTTATTGTTTGAGGGCAGAGCAATTGAAAAATTTTACCAAGCCATTGTATTAGGCACACCTTCCGAAAAAAAAGGCACCATTGATGCACCTATTGCAGAGCATGCTTTAGATAGAGGAAAAATGATTATTCATCAACGTGGAAAACAATCGGTAACAGATTATGAAGTTTTAGAAGAGCATAAGTTTTACTCGTTGGTGCAATTTCAATTGCATACTGGCCGTACACACCAAATACGAGTACATAGTCAAAATATTGGGCACCCAATTGCCTGCGATCCTTTGTATGGTGATGGAAAACCCATTCTTTTATCTTCCCTTAAAAAGAAATTTAAATTGAGTAAGCATGATGAAGAAGAACGACCTATGCTTAAAAGAGTTGCTCTACACAGTTATCAATTAAAATTTAAAGATGAAGTTGATAAAGAAATTATTTTAACCGCAGAGTTACCGAAAGATATGAGAGCATTATTACAGCAAATGCGAAAACACCTTTAAAATTTACTTTACTGCAAATAAAATTCGAAATTCAACATTTTTAAATTTAAAATCAATCTAGGTTGGGCTGTGGGGTGTACCTTAAATATGGTTTTATTTCTTTTACACCTTTTTCAAATTTTTTAATAGCATCTTCTGTAGTTATTGATGGCAGTACAATTACATCATCGCCATCTTTCCAATCAGCCGGTGTGGCTACACTGTAGTTTGCAGTAAGTTGCAACGAATCTATCACTCGTAAAACCTCTACAAAATTACGACCAGTACTTGCTGGGTATGTAATAATTAATTTTACTGTTTTATCGGGTGCAATTATTAGCAAAGAACGTACAGTTGCTGTTGTACTTGCATTAGGGTGAATAAAATCGTACAAGTTGGAGATACTTTTATCTTCATCTGCAATTATAGGAAATTGTACCTCTACCTGTTGTGTTTCATTTATATCTTTTATCCAACCCTTATGATTGGTAATTCCATCTACACTTAATGCCAATACTTTTACATTACGCTTTTCAAACTCTTGCTGCAAAGCTGCTGTACGCCCTAGTTCTGTAGTACACACTGGTGTATAATCGGCAGGATGGCTAAATAAAACACCCCAATTATGTCCTAAATATTCATAAAAATTTAGTTGCCCTAAAGATGTTATTGCATCAAAGTTTGGAGCAACATCGCCTAATTTAATACTCATAAATTGTTGTTTTAAAATGCAAATATACTACTCTACTAAATTAATAGACTAATAATTTCAACTCTTTTTTATATTTTAGCAAAATGTTATCAAAAAAAACACAGTATGCATTAAAAGCTTTAGGCTATTTGGCAAGTAAATATAACGATGGACCTGTTTTGATAGCAGAGATTGCTAGTGCAAAAGAAATTCCTATCAAATTTTTAGAAAGTATTTTACTACACTTAAAAAAAGCAACTATTTTAAATAGCAAAAAAGGGAAAGGCGGCGGATATTATCTTGCCCAACCACCAAAAAAAACTACCGTAGCCAAAGCTATCCGAAATGTTGATGGACCAATTGCATTACTATCTTGCGTTAGCTTAAATTTTTATGAAAAATGCAAAGATTGCAATGAGTTTACTTGCGGCTTAAACAAAATTATGGCACAAACAAGAGATGCTACTTTAAAAATTTTAGAAAAGAAAACATTGTTTGATTTGATAGATGGCTAGTAAGTTTAGAACTCAATTACTCATCATTTCGCTTGCATTTTCCAATGCTGCTGCAGTTGGCTTTTCGCCGCTAAGCATTTGTGCAATGGTAGTAATTCGTTCATCGTTAGTAAGTAGGCGAATGTTTGTTACAATTTTATCTTCTTTAATGGCTTTGTACACAAAATAGTGTGCATGGGCTTTTGCTGCAATTTGTGGTTGATGTGTTATAGAAATTAATTGATGATTTGCTGAAAGCTCTTTCATAATATTACCCACTTGCTTTGCTGCTTCACCGCTAATACCTGTATCAATTTCATCAAAAATTAATGTAGGTAGTTGCAACTTTTTTGCTACTAAGCTTTTTATACAAAGCATTAATCGGCTAAGTTCGCCGCCACTAGCCACTTTACGTAAAGGTTCAAACTTATTACTTTTATTAGCATCAAATAAAAACTCAATACTATTTTTTCCCGTTGCATTTAACACCTCATCATCTATGTGTATTTTTACTTGTGCATTAGGCATTCCAACTTGTACTAATAAACTATTTATATTTTGTGCAAATGGTTTAGTTATATTTTTTCTGTTGACAGATATTCCTTCTGCTATACTTTCGCTTTTTGCCAACCATTCATTTGTTTCTTTTTCTTTTTTGGCAATAGCTTCGCTACTATTTAAAATATCATTTAATTTATTTTCTAAATCGTTTTTAATATTAATAAGTTCACCAGTGGTGGTAACGTTATGTTTTTTTAAAAGCTTGTAGCCAATAGCTATTTTATCGTTTACCAATTGTATTCTTTCTGCACTATAATTTATGGTATTGTTTATTATGTCAACTTCATCAGCAATATCTTGCAACTCTACTTGTGTAACCTGTAATCGTTTAAATAAATTTTCTATATTAGGATGATATTGTGTTAAAGAGTGTAGTTTATTACTTAACGATTTTATTTGCTGTACAACAGGTTGCTCACTTTCATTTAATTCAAAATAAATACCACTTAATTGTTGTTTTACATTTTCGGCATTGCTTAGTAATTTTAATTCAACATCTAAATTTTCCAACTCGTTTTCTTTTAAATCAATTTCATTTAACTCATTGAATAAAAATTGATTATAATCGAATGTAGCATTGGCTTTGGCTTGTTCATCTTGCAAAGCTATTAATTGCTTTTTGCAAGATGTGTATTGCGTAAAGGCATTTTTAAATGCTAGTAATAAATCTCCATTACCTGCTAAAGCATCCACAACCTCTCTTTGAAAATCATTATCGCCCAATTCCAACGTATCAAATTGTTGATGCAAATCAACCAACAAACTGCTTAACTCTTTTAGCTGATTAAGGTTAACTGGAGTATCATTTATAAAAGCTCTGGATTTTCCATTTGCAGCAATTTCTCTTCTTAGCACCAATTCATCGTCACTATCTAACTCGTTTTGTTTTAAAAAAGATGATATACTTTTATTTTTTTTGTTTGAAAAATAGCCTTCGATAATACATTTTTTTTCTTTGACTTGCAATACACTACTATCTGCCCTATCCCCAAGTATTAGACTTAATGCTCCCATTAAAATACTTTTACCAGCCCCTGTTTCGCCAGTTATAATATTTAGATTATTGGAGAATACTATTTCGATTTCATCGATAATAGCATAATTGAGTATGTGTAGTTTTTGCAACATAAATAATAACATGAATTTATGGTAAATACACTGATTATTATTCTACAGATTTCAATAATTAACACAAATAAAAAGCATCATAAAAATTGAGATGCTTAGTGACTTATTCAATATTTCTACTTTTATTTTACTTCGATAGAATCGTTCAAATCATTATCTACCAAAATACGACCACAGTTTTCGCAAACCATTACTTTTTTGTGTAGCTTGATTTCACTTTGCTTTTGCGGAGGAATAGCATGGAAACAACCACCACAAGCATCTCTTTCTACTGCAACTACTGCTAATCCATTCCGATAATTTTTTCTAATTCTATCGTAGCTTAATAACAGCCTTTCATCCACATGTGTTCTTGCTTCGTCGGCTTGCTTGTTATATGTTTTTTCTTCTTTTTCTGTTTCGCTAATAATTTTCTCTAACTCTCCTTTTTTACCGCTTAAGTTAGTTTCTTTGGTAGCAACCGCTTTTTTAGCTGCTTCTAATTGTCTTGCCTTTTCGCCAATTTCTTCAGTAGCATCTTTAATATGCTTTTCACAAAGTTTTACTTCGAGCTGTTGCATTTCAATTTCTTTATTGATAGCTTCAAACTCTCTGCTATTTTTTACATTATCGCTTTGCTTTTCGTATTTTTTTACAAGCTCATCAGCTTCTTTAATACCAGCTTTTTTTTGCTCAATAAATTCTTGAATACCATTAATCTCTTCCTCTACTCTTGTTTGACGGGCATGTAAACCTTCAATTTCGTCTTCCAAATCTTTTACTTCAATTGGAAGTTCGCCTTTTAAAATTTGAATTTCGTCTAACTTACAATCTACTTTTTGTAATTTAACTAGAGAAGTTAATTTTTCTTCTACTGAGAAATCTGCAACTTTTGCCATAATGATTGAGTATTTTTAGCTCCAATATTGTACAGGGTTGGTTTTTACCGCTGTTTTTTGGATGGCAAAGGTAGGGAATTTTTGCTGTAATACCTCAGCCAATAGCTCAATTGTGAACTGCTCGCTTTCCCAATGGCCAATATCTGCTAAAACTAGCTTATTTTCTGCATCAAAAAACTCATGGTATTGTATATCGGCCGTTACGTAAACATCGGCATTTGCTGCAATAGCAAATTTGGTTAAAAAGCTGCCTGAACCGCCACAAATTGCTATTTTTTTAACCATTTTACCTAAAAAGGGGGTATGTTTTATAAATTCTAATCTAAATTGAGTCTTTAGTAATTTGAATAAATCTTCCTCTAAAACCTCGTTTTCCAACTCTCCTACTATTCCGCTACCTATGTTGCTATTTGCATTATCTAGCCCAATAATTTCATACGCTATTTCCTCGTAAGGATGATTTTTTATTAACGCATTTAATACCTTATTTTGTTTAAAATCTTCGAAAATAACTTCTAGTTTTTTTTCTTTTTCGTAATGGCGTTTGCCAATAGTACCCACAAAAGGATTTGTACCTTCGGTAGCTTTAAAACTACCAATACCTTCTGTAACAAAACCACATTCCACATAATTGCCAATAGTACCACCACCAGCGGCAAAAATGGCATCTCTTACTTTATCTGCAAACTCAATAGGCACATAGGTATAAAGCTTTTTTAGGTTACCCGTTTTAGGACTTAAAATTTGTCTGTTTACCAATCCCAACTTATCAGCAATTTTTGCGTTTACACCATGCATTACATTATCTAAATTGGTGTGTATTGCATAAATGGCAATATCATTTTTTATAGCAGCAATAATTGTTTTTTCAACATAATTTGTCCCCGTAATTTTTTTTAATCCGCTAAAAAGTATGGGGTGATGAGCTACAATAAGATTGCATTTTTTTTCTATGGCTTCCATTACAACATTTTCAGTAGCATCAAGGGTGCATAAAACACCTGCACAATTCCAAGTTGTACTACCTGTAATAAGTCCAGCGTTATCATAGCTTTCTTGTAAAGATGGTGGAGCAATGGTTTCTAAATGAGAGATTATTTCGGCAATTTTCATTTGTGTATTTGTGGGAGCATTGTTTTAACTAAAAATTTCACTTGCATCAAAATTTAATTCTATGAATAATGGGCTTTTTATTTTACCATCTTCAGTTATTGGTTTTAAGCCAATATACTTTTCGTTTTGTAAGGTGTAAATAAAAATTGTTTTTTCGGTAGGCACCACAATCCAATATTCTTTAACTCCGTTTTCTTCGTACAAATCAAATTTAATATCCATTTCCTTTTTGGAATTTCCTGGCGATAAAATTTCTATTACCAATTCGGGAGCACCATTACAACCCCTGTCGTCTAATTTATCTTCATCACAAATAATACAAATATCTGGTTGCACAACCGTTATAACTTTTTCATCTTTTTGCTTTGTTTTTACTAATCGTACATCAAAAGGGGCTAAATAAATTTTGCAGATTTTGCTTTTAAATTTTTCGGCAATTTTTAAATGCAATGCTCCTAATACCCCTTGGTGCATTCTGTTTGGAGCAGGGCTCATTTTAAAAATTTTTCCCTTAAATAATTCTAACCTTTCTGCAAATTGCCATTTTAAATAATCAGCATAGGTGTACGATCCGTTAAGGTCTAAGTCGTTTATGTTTGTAATTATGCCACTCATATTTTTCTTTTTCCACTTCAAAGTTACTCTGTTTAGATGTTTTTTATATACCATAATTGTTTCCACGATTTTGGTTAATAACGTTATACCTTAAAAGGTGCATTATTTTAAATATTTTTAATTATATACCTTTATTGATATAGATATTGAGTAAATAATAAAGTTATAACTTATTAGGTATAAATAAATAATAAAATTGTATTTTTGTAGTATTAAAGGTATATTAATGAAAGAAAAATCAATATTATCAACATTTGTAAAACAAAAACGAAAGTTGGCAAAAATTACACAACCTGAGTTGGCCGAAAAAGCCAATGTAGGTTTACGCTTTGTAAGAGATTTGGAACAAGGCAAAAAAACATTACGAATGGATAAGGTTAACGATGTATTAAAATTATTTGGTGCAGCATTGGCACCTCTAGAAAATGTATTTGAAAATGAATAGAAGTGCAAAAATATACTTGCATAACAACTTTGCAGGATTACTAGCAGAAACAGATAGCGGCTACAAATTTGTGTACGATGAAAATTATTTGCAAGGCAATGATGCTTTTGCAGTAAGTCTGTTTATGGCTTCTATCTCTACTGTGATTGTTTCACCTTTTGTTACCTTATGTACATTAGTTTTTGCTTCGAGATACAAACCCATACATGCAGCAATGAGATCCTTTATTTCTTTTGTTTTAATCTCTTTCCAAAAAGGATCATTAAC
>JANNWD010000305.1:0-1820 GCA_031408315.1 Bacteroidota bacterium | reverse complement strand
TGGTGACGGGGTTCATAAATTATCACTCACGATTCTGATGCCGACTGAACGAGCAGCGCTACAAAGCTGCCTATCGAGACTTGCCAGCGGTAAGCCACGGCGCTCGGCAAGTTCAAGGTAGAATGTGTCATAAATTGTCAGTCCGTGCGCACGGGCAAGCGGCAACAGGCGCGCGAGTGCCTGCTGGGGTTCAATCGGATCGACTTCGACATCGAAGGCCGCCATCAGATCGAGAAAAGCTGCGGTATCCGTGGTCTTAGCCCGGCCGCGCCGTTCACCGACCAGAAGCGCATTGGCGACTTCGGCAAACCAGTGCGACGGCACAACAACAACATTCTCGTCGGTCATTTCGAATACCGCCCTGATCGCAGGCGTTTGCTCGTCACGAAAATGCCAAGCAACAGTCATCGACGCATCTAATACAAAAGACGCCACTTAGCGCCGACCCTCATCGATCAATTCCCGAATCGTTACATCAGTGCCCAGCGTCGGCCCATGGACATCGCGCCAGGCGACATAGGCCTGACGTCGCGCCCGCCGTTCCCCGGCTGTCATCTTGCCGCGCACCGGCACCAGTTTCGCAACCGGCGCGCCATGCCGGCTGATCGTGATTTCCTCGCCAGCCTCTGCACGCGACAGAAGTTGCGAAAAATTCGCCTTGGCTTCGGCGGCGGCGAATTCGGTGACGCGGGCGTCCATTTTGTTTTGACCTAACTTGTAATATTATTGGTCATATTACACCTTTGCCGTTGGTCGTCAACGACGCCATCGACCCGCGCGCGCTGCTCAACTATCGGATAATCTCAGAGACAGAATCATCGGGATTTTCATGGCAAGCGACGACACCATCGGCATCAGGGTCAACGGCGAGCACCGGCGCATTTTTGCCGGATCGAGCTTTGCCGACCTCGCGAACGAACTTGGCCTCGATCCAGCGAAATGCGCGGTCGAGCGCAATCTCGAAATCGTGCCGCGTTCAACGCTCGCGGACGTGATTGTCGAAGATGGTGACGAGATCGAGATTGTGACTTTTGTCGGTGGCGGCGAACATGATGACAGCTGGACCGTTGCGGGCCGGTCATTCTCGTCGCGGCTGATCGTCGGCACCGGCAAATATAAGGACTTCGAACAAAATGCGGCTGCGGTTGCCGCGTCCGACGCGGAGATTGTGACGGTCGCCGTGCGCCGGGTGAACATCAGTGACCGGAATGCACCGATCCTGATGGACTATATCGACCCCAAGAAAATCACCTATCTGCCCAACACCGCGGGGTGCTTTACCGGCGAGGATGCGATCCGCACGCTGCGGCTGGCGCGCGAGGCCGGCGGCTGGGATCTGGTCAAACTCGAAGTGCTCGGCGAGGCGAAGACGCTGTATCCCGACATGGTCGAAACATTGCGTGCGACTGAAATCCTCGCGAAGGAAGGGTTTCATCCAATGGTCTATTGCTCGGATGATCCGATCATGGCGAAGCGACTGGAGGACGCAGGCGCCGTCGCGATCATGCCATTGGGGGCTCCGATTGGTTCGGGGCTGGGTATTCAGAACCGCGTGATGATCCGGCTGATTGTCGAAGGTGCAAAAGTGCCCGTGCTGGTCGATGCGGGTGTCGGCACCGCGTCTGACGCCAGCGTTGCGATGGAACTGGGCTGCGACGGTGTGCTGATGAACACCGCGATTGCGGAGGCCAAAGACCCGATAATGATGGCACACGCCATGAAGCTGTCGGTCGAAAGCGGGCGCATGGCATACCGCGCGGGGCGTATGGGATTGCGGCGCTATGCCGACCCGAGTAGCCCATTGGCAGGGCTGATCTGAC
>JANNWD010000304.1:0-1596 GCA_031408315.1 Bacteroidota bacterium | reverse complement strand
CGCTCGTAGGCTTCCGGCGTGTAGGCGCCGAACTCCGAATCGTAGCTGAAGTGCATGCGCACCGGGCGGAGTTGGAGGCTGGTGCCGGGAATTTTTCCGTTGATGCGCAGGGTGATGCCCTCGTTGGGCTGGAGGCGCAGGGTGATGGAATTGGCGTCGAGCTTCGGGCCGCATTGCGCGGCGAAGAGCACGCTGGGCGTGGGGCGGAACTGCACGCGCACCTCGCTCGCGCTGAGCGGCAGATATTTGCCGGTGCGCAGATAGAACGGCACGCCCGACCAGCGCCAGTTGTCGATGTGGAACTTCGCCGCCACGAACGTCTCCACGTTGGAGCCGGGCTTGACCTTGTTTTCCTGGCGATAGGCCGGCACGGGTTTGCCGTCGATCTCGCCTTCGGTGTACTGGCCGCGCACCACGTTCGTCGCCACCTGGCTGGGGTGGAGCGGGCGGATGGAGCGGAGCAACTTCACCTTCTCGTCGCGCACGGCTTCCGCTTCGAGTGAGGTCGGCGGTTCCATGGTGGAGAGCGCGAGCACCTGAAGCAGATGGTTCTGCATCATGTCGCGCAGTGCGCCCGCCTCCTCGTAATAACCGCCGCGCGCGCCCACCCCGAGCTTCTCACTGACGGTGATCTGCACGTTGTCCACACACTGGCGGTTCCAGAGCTGCTCGAAGATCGAGTTGGCGAAGCGGAAGATGAGGATGTTCTGCACCGTCTCCTTGCCGAGGTAATGGTCGATGCGAAAAATCTGCCGCTCATGCGCGTGCTTGGTCAGGTCCGCGTTCAAAAGCCGCGCCGAGGCCAGATCATGGCCGAAGGGCTTCTCCACCACGATGCGCTGCCAGCCGGCGGTGGCGGGCCGCTCCTTGTGCAGCAGGTCCGCGTTGTTCAGGTGCTCCACCACTTCGGCGAACTGGCTCGGCGAAGTGGACAGGTAAAAGAGCTGGTTCTTCCTCAGCCCCTCGTGCTCGAAGCCCTCGATCATGGCCTTCAAGTTCTTGTAGGCGTTCACGTCGCCGAACTCCCCCTGGCAGTAGAACACGTTGGCCGAGAACTCCGCCCACACCGCCGCATCCACCTGCTTGCTCCGTGAAAATTTCTCCAGCGCCTCCTTCAGCTCCGTGCGCCAGGCCTCGTGTGACTTCTCGCGCCGGGCGAAGCCGATGATGCGGAAGGGCGTGGGCAACTGCTTGCTCGCCGCCAGGTGGTAGAGCGCCGGGATGAGCTTGCGCGCCGTCAGGTCGCCGCTCGCGCCGAAGATGACAATGGTGCAGGGCTCCGATTTGCGCCGCCCGAAATCCAGCCGGCAGGTCAGCAGTTCATCCAACGGATCGCCATTCTCGACATCTTGCATGGGGGCGAACATGGGCAATGCCTCCCCTCATTTCAATCCTTCTCGCCGCCGTGTTTCCAGAATTGCGCTCATGGCTTGGCGTGGTGCGGTTCACCCATGCGAGAGGCGTTGCTCAACTCTCGGTTGGCGCAGCGTGCGCGACGCGACGCGCCCCACCCGTCTCACCGCCGGATCAATTCGGCCCGCCGGTGTATTCCAGCCGCACGATCTGCGTGTCCTTGTTGTTGCCCCAGGCCGTGCC
>JANNWD010000303.1:0-7296 GCA_031408315.1 Bacteroidota bacterium | reverse complement strand
GTTATTAGGGTCATTAGTTTTGTTAATTAAACCACTAAGTACATTAGGAATTAACTGAGCTGCTACGTTACTAGCCTGCCCACCAGCTAAACCAAATTTGCTCATTAATTTGTTTGCAAAATGGCCAACCATCATACTTACAATAGGGTTACCCATTAAACCTTTACCGCTACTTTGCTGACCACCGCCACCAAACAACGATAAAATATTTTGTAAGCCACCACCTGCAACCATATTTTGTAAACCACCTGCAACGGTTTTGGTAGCTTCTGCTATTACTTCGTTGTTATGAGTATTAGGAACTTCTGGATTGTTTACTACTGCATCACCAGCTAAGTCCTTAACCATGTTGAATAAATTGTCTAACATTTTTTGAAAAATTTAATTGTGTCTATAATTTTTAATAATTGAAAGATAGTTAGTTTTATTGAAAAGTTGTATGCTGTTAAATATTATTAATTTTTTAACAATAATCATTAAACTAAGCGTTTAAACTAACTTTTATCATTTTATCTCCAGCTTGTATATCATCTAAAAACTCTAAACCGCCTGTTACTTTACCAAAACAAGTATGTACACCATCTAAATGTTGTGTGCCTTGCCTGTTGTGGCATATAAAAAATTGACTGCCGCCAGTATCTTTACCACGGTGTGCCATACTTAAAACACCTCTATCGTGGTATTGGTTTTGGGCACTAGTTTCACAGGTAATGCTGTAACCTGGGCCGCCAGTACCAGTACCATTTGGGCAACCAGCTTGTACCATAAAGTTGGGTATAACTCTATGAAAATTAAGTCCATCGTAAAAGCCTTGCCCAATTAATTTTTTAAAGTTATCGGCAGCTACTGGTGTAGCATCGTCATAAAGCTCAAAGGTAAATGTGCCTTTATTTGTTTTAATTGTTCCTGTAGTATTCATAATTATTAATTTTTAGTTGTTCATTTTTAATTTGATTGTGTTACTAATTTTTCGGTATTTTCTGCAAACTGCAAAGCATCAATAAAGTCTTGTACCTCTCCACCCAATACAGCATCTAAATTGTAGCTAGTAAAACCAATACGATGGTCGGTTACTCTACCTTGTGGATAATTGTAGGTACGTATTTTAGCACTTCTATCACCTGTACTCACCAAACTTTTACGAATATGTGCAATTGCAGCTTCTGCCTTTTGCACTTCGGCTTCGTACAATTTTGTACGTAGCATTTCCATAGCCCTTAATCGGTTACCTAACTGGCTTCTATCGGTTTGGCACATAACCACCAAGCCAGTAGGAATGTGGGTTAAAAACACTTTTGTTTCTACCTTATTTACATTTTGCCCACCAGCGCCACCACTACGGGCAGTTTCCATTTTTACATCACTTTCTTTTAATTCAAAATCCACTTCCTCAGCCTCTGGCATTACGGCAACGGTTGCAGCACTTGTATGTACTCTACCACTAGCTTCGGTATCAGGCACTCGTTGCACTCGGTGTACACCACTTTCAAATTTTAGTGTACCATACACATCATCACCAGTAACCTCTACTTGCACCTCTTTATAGCCGCCAACAGTCCCTTCACTTTCGCTAAGAATAGCGGTTTTCCATCCCTTTTTCTCACAATATTTTAAATACATCCGTAGCAAATTACCTGCAAATAAACTAGCTTCATCGCCACCTGTACCTGCCCTTATTTCAAGTATAGCATTTTTTTCATCGTAAGGGTCTTTAGGTATTAGCATATTGCGTAAACCAGCCTCTTGCTGAATTTTCTTTTCTTCCAACCCAGGCAATTCCATCTTTGCCAATTCCCTCATTTCTTCATCGTTTTCGTTTAACACTTCTTTGTTAAAAGTAATATCATCAAGGGTTCTAAGGTATTCGTTTCGGGCCAATACCACTTTTTCTACATTACGATACTCTTTGCTTAATGCACCAAACCTTTTGTTATCGCTAACAATTTCGGGGTTGGTAAGGGCTACACCTAATTCATCAAATCTGGCTTTAATAGCATCTAACTTATCTAACATTTTATTTGGCCTCCTCTAGCTCCTCCAAAAGGAGGAGAACTACTATGTTTTTGTTTAAAAATATTTTGGAAATTAAATTTTGAATTTCTATTCAACATCGTTGTGTCACTCACTTGTACTTATATATCTCTATTGAGCAACTAAGGCAGTTGCTGTGCTAAATAGCGTAGCTAATAAAAAAGAGAAAGTAAAAAGCGTTGCATTAAATACATTTGTACCGCAAAGATAATTTTTTTGCCACAGATTACACAAATTTTCACAGATTTGATTTTTCTGTGTTAATCTGCGTAATCTGTGGCTAAGTATCTATGGCATATAAAAAATTTTCGGCAACACAATTATTTAACGGGTACAATTTTTTACCCACTGGCAGTGTATTAATAACATCTGCCGAAGGCGTAATTATAGATATTGTAATTACTGAAGACGCAGGAGATGATATACAACACTTTAAAGGAATATTAACCCCCGGCTTTATAAACTGCCATTGCCATTTAGAGCTTAGTCATTTAAAAAACGCCATACCTCAACACACAGGCTTGGTAAATTTTGTACAGCAGGTAATGAGTAAACGGACAGCAAGCGATGAAGAAAAACTAGCCGCTATGCAAAACGCCGAAACCCAAATGTACAACAGCGGAATTGTAGCAGTTGGTGATATTTGCAATACAGCAGATAGCTTAGCTATAAAACAAAACAGCAAATTACATTGGCACAATTTTATTGAAGTAAGCGGTTTTGTACCAGCAACCGCAGAAAGAAGATTGCAAGATGTTATGGAAATTGCATCAAAATTGTCTATTGCTAATTGCCAATTGTCCATTGTTCCCCATGCTCCATATTCTGTTTCAAAAAAACTATTTAGTTTAATAAATGAATTGCCTAACAATAATTTAATAAGTATTCATAACCAAGAAGCAGCGGCAGAAAATGAATTGTATAAAACCAAAGAGGGTATTTTTTTAGAGTTATACAAAAATTTTGGAATAGATATTTCAAGTTTTACACCAAGCGGTAAAACTAGTTTGCAAACATGGTTGCCGTATTTTACAAACAATCAAAGCATAATAGCCATACACAACACATTTACTAGCCAAGAGGATTTGCGTTTTCAAACTGCCCATTGCCCATTGCCCATTGCCCATTGCTTATGCCCTAACGCCAACCTTTACATAGAAAACACTTTGCCGCCACTTGATTTACTCCTAAAAAACAGTTGTAATATAGTTTTAGGTACCGATAGCCTTGCTAGTAACACACAATTAAATATGTTGGAAGAAATAAAAACCATACAATATAATTTCCCTAAAATTGAACTACAAACATTGCTACAATGGGCTACCAGCAAGGGTGCTGCAGCTTTGCAAATGAGTGATAAGTTAGGTAGTTTTGAAAAAGGCAAACAGCCAGGTATTGTTTTAATTAATGACAATTTAGAGGAGAGTAAAAGAATTTTATAAGTTAATCTCCACCTCCACCACATCCTCCGCTGCATCCCCCGCCATCACTACTGCCATCCCCTCCGTCGCTACTGTCATTTCCATTGCCATCACTCCAATCGCCACCAGAGCCGCCGCCATCAAAATCGCCGCCATTAAAGTCTGTAGTGTTATCAAAACTGCTGTGCAATGGCTCATCGGTATAATATGTATTGCCACTATCGCTTGAAAAAACAGTGCTATTTTTTTCTCTTGATTGATAGGCCGCTTCTTTAATTTTTTCTTTATCAAATTTTGGGTTACCCCAAATATCTTCTGGAGGAGATACGTTAAACTCTAACATATAAAATTCAAGTGTATCTATATATTGTGCACTAAATCTACCAGTTTCTTCAGCCACCGGCATTAACTCTGGATGATGATCGAATTGATAATTGATTACATTATCGCAAAATTCTCGGTAGGCTTTAGTAAACAACAAATGCTCATGCCATACTACATCAATTATTTTTGATGGTGTTACATGAAAGTTGCTTACTACACCTAAGTACACAAATTTTTTATACTCAGAAATGGCTTTTAGTGCAAAGTTTTTATCCCAGCCATGTTTACTAGCAATTTTTGCTGCAAATGCTTTGGTAGATGCATTTATACCGCCAAAAGCACTTGTAATATCATCCCAGAGATTATGCGGTACAATAGTATCAAAATGGTATGCTTTTAATCTTAACCATAATTCTTTCTTGTTCATAAAAAATTACTTTTCATTTTAAAGATAACTAGTGTAAATCAATTTATAAAATAGTAAAATTAAAATGGTTATTTTGGTTGTTAATTATGGAAAAGAAAACAGTTTTAATTGTAGGAACAGGGCATTTGGCTTATCGTTTAAAAGCAAAGCTAATAGCAAATAATTATGCAATTGTACATACTACACAAGAGGAGATAATTGAATTTTCTGAATCGGTATCGCTAATAAAAAATTTACAATTATTTATTGATAAGCTTGGTGGTGTTGCCATTGAAATGATTTATTTAGTAGATGAACGAGATGAAATTAACCTACAACTAATTATTGCTTTTTTGGCGGTATTTCCTACTACATCAATTACGGCTTCTTTATTTAATGAAAACATTATTCCTCATTTACAATCGCAAAATAATAAGATTAAAATATTAAACCCTGCAAAAATAGCAGCTCCATATTTTGTAGCTGCTTTGTATGAACCTTTGCAAAGACAAAACTGGGTTGATGTGGTAGAAAAAAAGAACACCCCTAAACCTAAAAGAGTATTATCGTTAATACAAAAACTTGTAATAGGCTTTGTGGCATTGATTTTAATTGGCGTAGTGTTTTTTCATTATAATGAAAATTTGTCGTGGGTAGACTCACTTTATTTTGTAATAGTTACAGTTTGTACTGTTGGATATGGAGATATTAATTTAGTTAATGCATCTACTAGCAGTAAACTTTTTGATATTTTTTTAATACTAACATCCACCGTTTTTATTTGGATGATTTTTTCCTTGGTTATTGATAGGCTTTTAAAAACGCAAATAATTTTAGCACTGGGTCGAAAAAAATATACTTACAAAAATCATGTTGTTTTATGTGGACTTGGCCGATTGGGCTACTTTATTGCCGAAGAATTATTGGCAAAAAAAGAAAAAGTAATTATTGTAGAAACAAATGAAAACGGACGATATTTAGATTATTTTAGACAATTAGGAGCAGATGTTTACATTGGCGATGGACGCCTTGGCAAAGTTTTAAACGATGTAAATGTTGTTAATGCCAAAGCATTAATAGCTGTTATAAGTAACGACTCTTTAAATTTAGAAATAGGATTAATTGCCCGGACTATTAAACCCGATTTACGTTTAATACTTAGAATATTTGATGAGCAAATGGCAGAAAAAATAAAGGATTATCTAAATATTTATCTTTCCCTAAGTGCCTCGGATATTGCAGATGAAAAATTTTATCATGAATTAAGCTAATTTTCTGTTTCCCACATAGTACAGAAATCTGTGTTAATTTGTGCATTAATTCTTTTTATCTGTGGTTAAACTCCTACAAAACTTCCCCCAACACCATCAATGTTTTTAATTGCCCAAAATCTTGAATATGATAACTGTAATAAGTTTCGTATTTGTGTAATAAAAGTCGTCTAGTCTCTTTATTCAAACTAAAATTATCCAATTCATTAGGGTGCATTGCTTTTAGTAGTTGAGATGTGGTAAAAGAATGCTCAGTGTTTAAAAAATTATGATGTGTAGGCTGTTCTGGGCAAAAAACACCCTCATTTAGGTCGAAAAATGCATTTTCTTTATCATAATTATCAATCATTCTAAACCCAAAAAAATGGGGTAGGTGCAAGGCAAAAAACAAAGGAAAATTAGCTGTAGCTTTTTTATTACAAACGTCTAATTGGTGTAAAGCGTCTTCACAAAAATTGTACAAATCTGCATTGGTTTCAGGCTGTTTCAGGCATTTATTTAGCAGTTCTACAGCAAAAAGTGCAATACTGTTTTTTATAACATCGCTAAAAATATGTTGGTATAAGTAGGCAAATTTAAACTCTTTAATTCGCTGCATAGTTTTTTGCTCATGGTGGTACACTACCATTTCTAAAATACTGCTTGGCTGAAAATAATTGGCTTTTGCATTAGATTGTTTACTGCTACGTACACCATTTACCATATAGGTTTGCACACCAAAAAGTTCGGTAAAAGCGGTAACCACTAGGCTGGTTTCGCCGTATTTGGTTGTTTTTAATATTATGGCTTTTGTTTTGTGTGTCATGGCTATTTCACACAAAGAAACAAAGATTACTAAGGAACAAAATAATTTTTGTTGTACTTCCTTAAAAATGCGTTGGGTACTTTGTTTTCTTCGTTTCGTTGTGTGAAACTATTTGACGTTCTTTGCAAAAATTTTAAATTAATGTGGCAACGTTTAGGAGCTTGGGTTATTAAAAACAGATTGGTATTATTAATTGGCTTAGTAATTAGTACAGCCATTATGGGCTATTTTGCCAGTAAGGTAAAATTGAGCTACGAATTTTCTAAAGCCATACCAACCGATAATGCAAAATATGTGGCTTACCAAGCTTTTAAACAACGGTTTGGCGATGATGGAAATTTGCTAGTAATTGGTGTAAAAACCAATAAAATATTTGAGTTAAACACTTTTAAAGCATATCAAAGTCTTGAAAAAACGCTTAAAAAAATTAATAATGTAGAGGATGTTTTATGTATTCCATCCTCAATCAATTTACAAAAAGATGTATTAACCGAAAAATTAAGCAGCTACAAAATATTTGCCGATTCTATTACGTTACAAGCCGATTTAGATGCTGCAAAAGACGTTTTTTTAAGTTTACCTTTCTACAAATCTCTGTTGTATAATACCGATAGTAATGCTTATTTAATGGGTGTACGTATTAATAAAGACACCTTAAACTCGGCAAGGCGTACAATTATTATAGCCGATATTAATAATGCGGTTGAAACCTTTTCTGCCTCTACCAAAATACAAACACATATTAGTGGTTTGCCGCTAATACGTACCCAAATAGCCGATAAAGTTAAAAACGAAATGAAGTATTTTTTAATAGGCTCTCTTTTATTAAGTGCATTAATATTATTGTTTTTTTTTAGAAGCATTAGCACCACATTACTATCACTTACTGTTGTAATTTTTGGCGTTATTTGGAGTGTGGGGCTTACTCATTTATTTGGCTATAAAATTTCGTTGCTTACTGCTTTAATACCATCGTTGGTGGTAGTAATTGGTGTACCCAATTGTATTTACTTTTTAAATAAATACCATACCAATTAT
>JANNWD010000302.1:0-2187 GCA_031408315.1 Bacteroidota bacterium | reverse complement strand
TTATATATGCCACAAGCATATATATCATTTCCATTTACGAAAACTGAGTGGGCAATTGCATAAGTGCTTGTACCACTATTTAAATAGGAAAGAGTTCCATTTTTCCAAATGACAGCCTTTTTATTAGTACCAGTTAATTCGGTACCAGCTATATAAACATCATTATTATTAGTTACATAAATAGAATTTGGTGCATTTATTTGCTCTATACCTATGTTTAAACTATATAATACTCCGTTTTTCCATAACTTATAGGGTGAGGATGTTCCATCATTTTCAGTACCAACTACATAAACAGTATAAGGCGTTGTAGTAAAAGTTAATTCGTTACCATAAGCTGTACCTGCACTATTTGTTGCATAAGCCTTTACAAAATAAGTTGTATTATTTGCAAGATTTAAAATATTACTTATGAAATTTCCATTACCAGTTCCATCATTCGTTTTTGTAGTTAATGAAATAGTTGGGTTAGAAAATGTACTCCAACAAATACCACGGGCTGTTACAGATGCTCCACCATCGGCAGTGATAGAACCTCCACTTTTAGCTGAATTAGAAAATAATTCACTAATTGCTGTGGTAGTGAGTGTTGGTAGGTTTACGACTGTAGTGGTAGTTGTTGTAAAACTTTCTTCATTGCCGTAAGCCGTACCAATGCTATTAGTGGCATAAGCCCGTACATAGTATCTTGTAGCAGGTTGTAGCCCAGTTATATAACTAATAAATATTCCTATTCCTGTGCCCTCATTTGTTTTTGTTGCTAATGAAATAGTTGGATTAGATGATGTACTCCAGCAAATACCACGGGCAGTTACAGAGTCTCCACCATCGCTAGATATATTACCGCCACTTACTGCGGAGTTACTATTAATAGCAGATACAGCATTTGTAGTTATTATTGCTAATGCAAGAGTGCTTTCATTTTGTGCTTCTTTTTGACAGCCGACTAGAAGAACTGTAAGCATAAATAAAGTGAATAATTTTTTCATTTTTTATTTTTTAATAATAAAATATTTTTAGTCTTTTAATTTATAATAAACCATGTTTAATAGGCTAAAATAGCTTTATTATGGTTTACATTTAAGAATTTGTACACACATTGTGACGTTCAACACTTAAATAAATGAAGCAACTTTTTTAACGGGTATATCTTGTAACATTTTCATATTGTTTATTTTCCCTAATAATTAGTATTACTAAACAAAATTAAATAAAAATTTGGTTAAGCAGCTTAGCAAATGCGGCAAAAAATAATTGCTTCACCCTTAATAGATTTCTTAAAATTTTATCTTACAATAATACAATACGCTTAAAAAGTGTTTTACTGAGTTAGTAAAATTTATTAACTTGTTAAATGCAATTATTTATTCAGCGACTTTACTTGATATTCGTTTTACAACTATCCATACCTATTTTGGTAAATGCACAAAAAAGTTATTTACTTGTTGGTACATATACTAAAGGAAAAAGTGAAGGTATTTATGTTTACGATTTTGACACTGCAACGGGTACTGGCAGTTATTTAAGCACTACAAAGAGTAGTAACCCTTCTTTTATTACTATTGTTAATAGTAAATTTGTATATGCCGTAAATGAAAATGATACCGGTACTATTACCGCCTATAAATTTATCAACGGCAAATTAACTTTTATAAATGCTAAGCCATCAAATGGTAAGCATCCTTGCTATATTTCCTCAAGGCAATGGATGAATTCAACTAGTATTATTGCAGGCAACTATAGTAGTGGTAATTTTATTTTGTACAATACAGATAGTAGTGGGGCTTTAACCAATGTTATTGAAACTGTGCAGCATTATGGTAGTAGTGTAAATGCTGCAAGGCAAAAATCGCCGCATGTACATGCAACAGTAGTATCTGCTTCTAACCAATGTTTATACGTACCCGATTTAGGTATTGATAAAGTGATGATTTATAGGTTTGATGCTTTTGGTGCTGGATTGTATAGTACTAAACCATCATTTAATACAAGTAAAGCAGGCAGTGGACCAAGGCATTTAAGTTTTCATCCTACAAAACGTTTTGCTTATTTAATGGAGGAGTTAAGCGGAACAGTTAAAGTATTAAAAGTAAAGGCTAATGGTAAATTAAAAAGTAAGCAAATTATATCATCGTACCCAAATAATTATAATGGAATAATAGGTAGTGCAGATATTCATGTATCACC
>JANNWD010000301.1:0-10825 GCA_031408315.1 Bacteroidota bacterium | reverse complement strand
GCAAATAAAGGAATATCGAACACTTAAAATACGAACTGACTCAGTAGAGCAATCTTTGCTTTACAAACAAAAGTATATTGATGATTTACAAAAGGTTTTAAAAGGTACAATTACTAAAATGGATACCAATAAATTAGAGCTTCCTAAAGTTGAAATAGATACTAAATAATTAAAAAACCAATGCTATGTTTAATTCAAAAAATAAAAATAATTTTGACGAAACACCTCCTAGTGCCACAAGTATAATAGGTGCAGGTACTGTAATTGCTGGCAATATTGAAAGCAATGGCGATTTACGTATTGATGGAAAAGTAATAGGAAATATTACTGCCAAAGCCAAAATTTTAATTGGCCCGGAGGGAGTTATTGAAGGCGATATTTTTGGTCAACAAGCCGATATTTTGGGCAAAGCCAGTGGTGTAATTAAGGTAAACGACCTTTTGCATTTACGAGGTAAAGCTATTATTAATGGAGATATTTATGCTGGTAAATTACAAATAGAACCTACTGTAACTTTTAATGGACAATGCCACATGGGTGCAAACGTTGTGGCTTTAAATGCCGAACTATTAAACGCTGTAAATCAGTAATTTTGCGGCATGAGTAACCAACGAAAAGGGGTAATACCTATAATTTTACTATTTATTTTTATAAATGCCTTTTTGCTTATAGCAAAAAGCTTTTTAGTAAAATATGGGTTAGATAAAGATGTACTTATTATTGCCAATCTTATTTGTTTTTTAATAAATATTCTTACTTTTTTTATACAAAGTAAAAGCTTGCAAAATAAAAACCCTAGTGCATTTGTTAGGGCTGTAATGGGCGGAATACTAATAAAAATGATGGTTTGCTTAATAGCCGTTTTTATTTATGTTAGCACTGCAAAAACCATAAACAAACCCAGTATTATAGTTGCTATGGTTTTGTATGTTGTATATATGATTATTGAAATGGCGGCAATTTTAAAGTTGAATAAACAAAGAAATGGCTAAGGTAGAAAGTCCGTTAATTGGGTTAAACCAATATTTGCCCCTTGGAAGTTTTGATGCTGTAGTGCATTATTTGCAACACCACAAAGTACACCTAACTATTACCAAACAGCGACAAAGTATTTTAGGCGATTATCGCCATGCTCATCTCCACAAAACCCACCGCATAAGTGTAAATGGTAGCCTTAATAAATATTCGTTTTTAATTACGTTGTTGCATGAGTTGGCTCATCTTTTTACATTTGAGTTGTATGGTAATAAAGTTTTAGCACATGGCAAGCAATGGCAAAATGAGTTTAGTAAAATTTTAGCCCAATTCTTGCTAAAAAAAATATTTCCTGCTGATATTGAAAAGGCATTGCTTAAAACGCTACAAAGCCCTGCTGCTAGTAGTTGTGGAGATGAAAACCTACTAAGGGTTTTACATAAATACGATGCTAAAAAAGAAGGAATGTTATTAGTAGAACAATTAGCCGATGGGCAACTTTTTTCTATAAAAGGTAATCGCATTTTTAAACGTGGCGAAAAAATAAGAAAGCGTTATAAATGTGTAGAAGTAAAAACAGGTAAGTTGTATTTGTTTAGTGGGTTGTATGAGGTGGTGGTTGGGCAGTAGTAACGGTAAGTATCCAGTTAAGTTATGCAAGAATTTAGTTTTCCTTTAAATATTTATGTGACCCATCGCAATTTGGCATTTTTTTAGATAAACCACAAGTGCAATCTAACAAGCCTTTTCCATTTAAAATTTGCTGAGTGTATTTTTCAATTCTTTGCACCCTTGTACTAGATTGTTTTGCAGCAGAAAAATAAAGATTGTATCCTTTTTGCCTGCCAGGTGTTAGAGCGTTAAACGCTTTTTTTAAGGCACTATTTTTATTAAATTGTTGTATAAGCTCATTTGCAAGTTCAAGTTCAGTATTCCTTTTTAACTCAACTTTTAATCCAGCTTTTTCTACTTCAATAGCTTCATAAATGTTAGCCTTAATAACAGATTTCATTTTGGTTATTTGCCCAACAGTAGTAAATCTAATTTGCCTAGCCGATTGTATATTTTCTGTTTGTTGAATTAAAATACCCTCAGCATCGTTTAGCAACACACCTTTAAAAAACATTAAACCACAGTATTCTTTAAATGCACCAATAATAATTACGTTGGCGTTATTAAATGTATAACAAGGTTGTCTCCATTTAAGTTCTTCTGTAAGTCCACATTCAAGAATAATTTTTCTTAATAGCTTTAGTTCCAATTGCCAGTTTTTAACTTTGGTTAAATAGGTATCTACTTGGGGATTCATTTGTTTTATTTAGTCTATCAAATTTAGTATTTTTGTTTTTCCCATTCTTGAGTAATCAATAATATGTAAAGATAAATTTGGACTCTTACAAAATCCACCCCTCTAAAACTCCTTCATCCTCACTTATCTTACCCAACACTTTGTATTTACTACTGCTAAGTACCCAGCTTTTTTCGGCATTTTCCCACTGTACATTTTTTGTACCTACAAAAGTAGAGTGTATAAAATGGATGATTTTGCCATCGTTATAAATAAAACCAGTGTGGTTATCTAGCCCAACAATATACAGGCCGTAACCCATTTGTTTTATGGATGCAATAAAATTCGTCATTGGTAAATTGCTGAAACGCTTTATTAGATTGGGTTTTACTAGGGTAGTAATCATTTGCTCCGATGTACATTGAGCAAGTTTTATTCTGGCTAATTGTACGCCACCATCTTGCAAAACTGTGGTAACAAAATAGCCGCAGGCTATGCTGCCTTGCTGTGGTGTTTGGCTTGTACCATTAAAATCCCATTCCGTACCTATCCACGGGGGAATAATATTTTCTACTATCGTTTTTGTAAAAATTTGTTCCTTTTGCTGAGTGGTTAAAATTCTCCACTTTTTAGCATTTTTTTGTTTAATTAGAGCAACTTGTTTTTTACAACTATCATAGTTAACTATTTTAAGGGTAAATGTAGTTGCAGGGTTTATTTTGGTTTGATGGTTTTGCTTTTTTTGGGTGCAACTCAAAAAAAATATGTAAAACGTAAATCCAACTATTCTCATACTTCGTATTTTATTTTAATAGATAACTTTAGCCCAGTTTTCCATAAAAACAACTAATTTCGAAACGAATTAAGTAATTTCTGTTTGATAGCCGATAAAAAATATAGTGAAGAAGAATTAGTGATGTTGCTGAAAAGCAAGAATGAGCAGGCGTTTGCCTACTTGTATGATAATTATTCTGCTGCAATTAATGGAGTTATTTTTAGGATGGTGGATAATGTAGAGTTGGCAGAAGATGTGTTGCAAGAGACCTTTGTAAAAATCTGGAACAATTTATCAAATTACGACCCTTTAAAAGGTAGGCTTTTTACTTGGATGATAAATATTGCAAAAAATTTGACCATAGATACAATGCGGAGTAAGGGGTTTAAAAAACAACAAAAAGTATCGCAAGATGAAAATGCTGTGGTTAACTTAAGAGATGAAAATTTTGGAGCAGACCGGTTTGATGCGATGGGAATAAGAAAACAACTGGCTAATTTAAAGCCAGAACAGCGGACGATTATTGACATGGCTTATTTTAGTGGCTACACACAAGATGAAATTTCGAAAGAAATGCAATTGCCACTAGGAACAGTAAAAACAAGAATGCGATCGGCAATTATTGAATTAAGAAAAATGTTACAATACGAATAAGGTGGAAATAAATGAAATTATATCAAGTGGGCTTTTAGAGCTTTATGTACTGGGTGAAACTAGTGCAGAAGAAACTCTATTAGTGCAAACAATGGCAGCAGAGCATCCGCAAATTGCAGATGAAATTGCAGCCATTGAAATGGCTATGGAAAGCTATGCACAAGCACATGCTATAAAACCATCAACACAAGTAAAGGAAAAATTATTTGCACAATTAAATATTAACTCATCATCAACCAATGATGCAAAAGTTTTTTCTTTAGCTGAAACGCCTAAAAAAAGTAGTATTGGCTATTGGAAAATGGCTGCTGCGGCTGCGGTTGTATTATTTGTAGGAAGTGCTGTATTTAATGGAGTAATGTACAATAAATATAATACGGTTAGCAACAATTTAGCTAATGTTCAAAATCAATTGAAACAAGCCAGCAAGGATAATGATGAAATGGCAAGTAACATTAGAGTTGTACAAAACAAAAATACAGATTACGTAAAGTTGGCTGGTTTGCCAGCAGCACCAGATGCTGTTGCAAAAATATATTGGATAAAAAATACTGATGAAGTTTATATAGATCCTAGCAATTTACCAACTGCCCCCGATGGCAAGCAATACCAACTTTGGGCAATTGTAGATGGTAAGCCTGTGGATGGTGGTATGATTGATAAAAGTAAAACATCAATACAAAAAATGCGTTCGTTTGGCAAGGCAGAAGCCTTTGCTGTAACCCTAGAGCCTGTTGGCGGTAATCCCACTCCAAAGGGTGATATGTATGTAATGGGGAAATTGTAATCTATGATTCCTCGATTTTTAATTTTTTCTACATTATTTAATTTTTTCTGCTTTCTTTTTATTTGTCTTTATTACTTAGTTGAATTCTTATTCCAATTACACTTTGAAATGATCTTTTAGCTGAAGGGGAATAATACCAATTAGACTTTGAAATGACACTTTATCTTAAGGTAAGCATTCGCTAGGAGTTACTTCGCTATCGCTCAGTATGACGAATGCTAAATTTATAGTCAATAGCATCCTTTTAATTACGATACTAGCGATTTATTAAAAAACAAGCTTTAGCCATGTTGTGGAACGAAACATCTAACAACAATAAATTTGACTCCAACAGCGACTTTTTCTGCTGTTTTTTTGATGTTTAACTGATGTAAATTTAAAAAACGTTCAATATTATTTCTCTTCAATGTTAATTCTTTAAACATTAAATCCAACAACATTCTTCTAACGTAACTGTATGTATAAATTAAATTATTAAAACAATAAACATTAAATTATGAAACAAGTTAAGAGAGTTTTATTTGTGGCGGTTGTAGCTACTTTTTTTGCAAACAGTTCATTTGCACAAATGGATGGAATGAAAAAAGAAAAAACAGTACAAGTTGGTGGAGCAGCAATGTATCCTAGCAAAAATATTGTAGAAAATGCAGTTAACAGTAAGGATCATACTACATTAGTTGCCGCAGTAAAAGCAGCAGGTTTAGTAGAAACATTACAAAGTGTTGGACCATTTACAGTGTTTGCACCAACGAACAAAGCGTTTGATATGTTGCCTGCAGGTACAGTAGAAACGTTGTTAAAGCCAGAGAATAAAGCAGCTTTAACGGGTGTGTTAACATACCATGTAATTGCTGGCAAATTTAATGCAGCAGATGTTGCCAAATTAATTAAAGCTGGTGGTGGTAAAGCAGTAGTTAAAACTGTTGCTGGTGGCTCTTTAACTTTTATGATGAAGGGTAAAAAGTTAATGATTAAAGATGAAAAAGGTGGCGTTGCTACCGTAACTATTAAAGATGTAAATCAAAGCAATGGTGTTATACATGTAATTGATCATGTATTGTTGCCAAATGGCTAATATTTTTTTCGTTTTTCATGTTAAGTACTATAGTCTTACACTTTTGTGTAAGGCTATTTTTTTAATAGGCTATATACAATAGTATCTAAAAATTTACCTGCCCAAAAATAATCTTCTTTAAAATGTGCCTCTTTTATAAAATTATTTTTTTCTAAAATACTTGCCGATGCTTTGTTAGCAGGATTAATTTTTGCTTCTATACTATGTAATTGCATTTGGTTAAATCCATAATTTATAACTGCTTCTATGGCTTCTTGCATTATTCCTTTACGCCAAAAATTTGGGTGTAGCATATAGCCAATTTCACCTCTATAATCTTCTTTTTTTAGCTGCCAAATACCAATGTTGCCCATTACTTTTTGTGAGTTTTCTTTTAGGGTTATACACCAATTTATTCCGTTGTTTGTGTTTATTATATCTGTAATCTTGGTTATTAAATTTTCTGCATCTTCTACGTTTTTTGCTATGGGGCGATTTACGTATTGCATAACTTCTAGGTTACTTCTTAATTCAAAAAAATCTTGTGCATCGGTAAGCATAGGTTGCCGTAATAATAAACGATTGGTATTTATTTCGGGAAAAGGAGAGAAGTTAACATGTAACATTATACTAGTTTTTATTATACTAAATTAAGCACTTTGTTAAAAGTTGACAAGGCAAAATTTATGTTTATCTTTATACTTCTATCAGCCTAGGCTATCGCTCCAATTTTATTGGGGAGGAAAGTCCGGACAGCAAAGAGCAACACACCGGTTAATAGCCGGTTTCGATTTTATCGGAAAGAAAGTGCCACAGAAAATTACTGCTTTTTTTAATACTGAACGCAAGTGAAGTATATTAAAAAGTAAAGGTGAAAATGTGAGGTAAGAGCTCACAGGTAGTTGTAGTAATACAACAATCGGGTAAACCTTGTGTGCTGCAATGCCACGTATATCAACGCTTAAGGGCGGCTCGTTCAATGTTGAAGGGTAGGCAGCAAGATGGTGTTAGTAATAACACTGCCAGATAAATGATAGTCTACCGATTTTATCGGGAAACAAAATCCGGCTTATTGGCTGATAGAATTTTTTCTTCTTACTCTATGTATTGTTCCATCTCCTTTCATACTTGTTAATTGTTTTATGGATAAGGATATTAATTCATCTTCAATAAAGCTAGAAGGGCTGTTCATTTCCGCTTTCTCTAATCCACTTAGTTTATTGGTTTCGTACTCATTTATTGCTACGTAAATACTATCGTTAACAATTTTACTAACCTTGTACAAGGTATATTGGTTTGTAGGCGTTCGTATTTCATAAACATCACCCACTGCAGGGTTTCCTAAATACAAATTATCTTTTTTGTTATCTTCTTGAATAGATAAAACTACAGAAATAATAAGTACAGAAAATAAAACAGCACCAATAAATTGCCAATAGGGTGTTTTGGTATTCGCTTTCATTTCTTCATACGATTGAAGTAAGTCTGCTGAAAATTCTTTTTTATGTAATACTTGTTTGCAATGATTGCATTGCGTTACGGCTTCTTTTCTATAGGGAAAACATGGTATCCAAAAAACATGGAAGTATCTACTAAATGTATACATCTCTAAAGTATTTTTTGTGCCGCAATGCTGACAAGTTGTTCCAAATAAAGATTGATGTCCAGTTTTAGTTGCCCTATGCCCAAAAATTACCATAGTATGTTTGTTTAGTATTATAAAATTCTAAAATAGCCATTTTTTATTAATCATAAAAAATCCTCATCAATTTTTGATGAGGATTTTACTTTATTTTACTTTTTGCTTACGCTTTCTTTTTATCTGTACTAATTAATTCGGCTTCGCCTAATGGTTTGCTTTTTGCTAAGTCAACCAAAATAGGAGCTGCCACAAATATTGATGAATATGTACCAGTAATAACACCAATTAACATAGCAAATGCAAAACCTCTAGTAACTTCTCCACCAAAAATGAATAAGATTAAAAGGGTTAAGAATACTGTTAACGACGTCATAATTGTACGGCTTAACGTATCGTTAATGGCTTTATTAATAATAATTCCTTTATCAATACCAACCATTTTCTTTGCGTATTCTCTTACTCTATCAAATACAATTACTGTATCATTCATACTAAAACCAATTACAGTAAGTACAGCTGCAATAAAGTGCTGATCTATCTCTAATGGGAATGGTACAATTTTTCTAAAGAAAGAAAATACAGCTAAGGTTACCAATACATCATGTAATAATGATACTATTGTACCAACCGAATATCTCCAATCTTTAAAACGAATAAAGATGTAAATGAAAATAATTAAGATGGCAAAAATAGTTGCTTTTACAGCACCTCTTTTTAAATCATCCGATATAGTTGGTTGTACCGTTGTTTGGCGTTGAATGTATTTACTCTTTATAAAATCTGCATAAGTTAAATTAGCAGGTAATGCCTTTTTTAATCCTTCGAAAAGCTTGGTTTGCACAGCACTATCAGCGTTATTTACACCTTTTAAGTAAGATGTTGTAATGTTTAAATGCTTATCATCACCTTCGGTTTTAATTACTGGAGCTTCATTATTAAAAGCAGTTTTTAAATCGCCTCTTACTGTTTCTGGTTCTATTCTATTTGCAAATGCAACAGTATAACTTCTTCCGCCTTTAAATTCTACTCCTTCATCAAAACCATTAAATAAAGCACCAACACCAGCAATCAATACCAATATTGATATCATGTAGGCATACTTTCTATATTCAATAAATTTATAGCTAGCATGTCTAAATACTCGTTTTGAAATAGCAGTAAAATAATTAAAATGACGTTGCTTATTCATCCAAGCTTCCGTAATTAATCTTGATACCAAAATTCCACAGAATAAGGATAATACAATACCAATCATTTGAGTCGTAGCAAAACCTAATACCGGACCTAATCCAAAAAAGAATAAGATGGCAGCCGTTAAAAAGGTAGTAACGTGGGCATCAAGTACAGGTGGTAACGAACGCTTATAACCATCATTAATAGCTTGCTGATAGGATTTACCTTTTGTTAATTCTTCTTTTATTCTTTCAAAAATAATAACATTTGTATCCACCGCCATACCAATCGTTAAAACCAAACCTGCAATACCTGCAGCAGTTAAGGTAAAATCTAACGCCATTAATACACCTATGGTAAATAATAAGTTTAAGATTAAAGCTATGTTAGCAACCCAACCAGCAGTATTATAGTAAAGTAGCATTAATGCAAAAATTACTATAAACGAAATTAAGAATGCTTTACCTCCGCCAATTAAACCAGCCTGACCAATAGTGGCTCCTACTTCTGTTTTAGCTACAATTTTTGCAGGGGCATTTACTTTACCACTCTTTAAAGTATTGGCTAAATCTTGTGCTTGCTCTACAGTAAAACTTCCTGCAATTTCTGAACTACCACCCAAAATTGGCTCGTTAATATTAGGAGCAGAATAAATAATATCATCTAATGCAATGGCAATAGGGCGACCAACATTTTTTGTAGTTAATCTTCCCCAAGTTTTTGCACCCAACGGCGTCATGCCCATTTTAATAGATGGACGACCAATATCATCGTACGATTGACTAGCTTCTTCAACACCATCGCCTTCTAAAGGAGCTTTATCTGAACCTGGTTGTGTTTTTACAGCATATAAAGGAAAATACCGTTGTCCTTTATCATTCTTTTCTTCTACACCTAATAAAAATTTACATTCCGAAGGTAAAGACAATTTAACGGCATCAGTTTCTAAATAACTATTAAATTTTTCAACCTCTGTACTTGCAACACTACCAATAGCTGATGGGTAATTAACTTTACCCGTTTTTTGATCTTGCTGTGGATTAATAGGATTAATAACTTGGAAGAAAGGATTTACGTTTTTATTTTTGTTTGTTGTATCTTTTAATGCAACTGAATCGGTTACTCCATTTAAATAATTTTGTAAATTAGCATCGGCAGTTTTCAAAGCTTCACCTAATTCATCAATACGGTACACTTCCCAAAACTGTAAGTTAGCGCTAGCTTGTAATAATTTTTCAACTCTTTCTACATTATCTACACCAGCTAATTCTACGTTAATAATACCTCTATTTTCATCTAAATTAATTACAGGTTGAGCAACGCCAAATTTATCAATACGCTTACTTAAAATTTTGTAGGTTTCTTTAATTGCACCATTACTAACTTCTCTTAATTTTTTAATTACCTCTTCATCACTTTCGCCTGGTTTTACATTTTTACCAGCACCAGCAAAAATGCTTGATAATTTATTTGGACCAGCTTGTTTTATGTAAGCATCTTTAAAAAGTGTAATAAAATCGGCATCACTATTTACTCTTGCATCGTCAGCACTCTTTAGGGCTGCTTTTAACTGGGCATCATTCGAATTGTTACTTAATGATTTTAGCAAACCGTCCAATGCAACATCCATAGTTACACTTAATCCACCTTGCAAATCAAGCCCAAGGCTAAGTTCGTTTTCTTTACATTTTTGGTACGATGAACCAAGATACATACTCTTATCTCTTGTACTATCTAGAATGCGTTTTTGCTTTGCAATAGAAGCAATTTTAAAATCTTCGCCTTTTAAATCGGGGTTACTCTTTTTAATTAGCTTTTCAGCCTGTGCAAGTACGCTGCTTTCGTGGTTACGTACTGCAAATGTGTACGACAGTTCCCAAACAGATATTACTATCAATACAATGGTAAAAAACCATACCAAACCTTTCAATTTCATAATTCGTTACTTTTAGTAGCTAATTTGTTCAATTTTATAAGTGTGCAAAGATATGGGAAAAACCTATTGGGAATTTATGCTTGTTAATTTTAAAAAAATCGTCATTTTGCAGTATAAATTGAAAATTATGATGCTTAATAAACAAGCAGTTATATACTTTATTGTTTCTTTATATACATTGTTTAGTTGCAGTGCACCTAAAAAAGTACAAAATATGGATAATAAACCTGCAGCAGTTTCTACTCAAATAGAAACTGACAATAGCAAAACGGATGCTTTTTTAACTGATTTGCTCAATAAATATCCAGCTCAATTTCAATCCATTATCCAAAATAAACAAAGCAACAACGTACAAATAATTTACACGGCAATCGATAGAGGTAAAAATGGTATAGCATCGTTTAAAAATTATTATTATAATGTAAATGGCAGCCACTATTTTTATCCGGCAAGTACGGTAAAATTGCCTGTGGCAATTTTGGCTTTGCAACGATTAAATGAACTAAAGCAAAAAGGAATAGATGCCAATACAACGATGCTT
>JANNWD010000300.1:0-2389 GCA_031408315.1 Bacteroidota bacterium | reverse complement strand
AAAAGTATAGAATACATTATGAGAGATGTTCCAAATGGCTGGTTAATTCGGTATATTCACGCCAACGGGGCGTCTATGTTTTTCATAGTAATTTACGGCCACGTTTGTAGAGGTTTATATTACGGCTCTTATATAAAGCCCAGACAATTTCTATGGTGCTCGGGTGTTGTGTTACTTTTTTTAATGATGGCCACAGCATTTACCGGCTATGTTTTACCGTGGGGTCAAATGAGTTTATGGGGTGCAACTGTAATTACTAGCATGGTAACAGTGATACCTGTTACAGGTAAATACATACTTCAATGGCTGTGGGGAGGTTATACAATAAAAAACCCTACCTTAGTTAGATTTTACACTTTTCATTTTGTATTACCTTTTTTAATAGCTGGCTTTACTTTAATACATTTAGCTTTATTACATAAAGTGGGTTCCAGCAGCCCAATTGGGTCGGATAATGGAGTAGATGACGTTCCGTTTTATCCTTATTATGTTTCAAAAGATCTTTTTGCATTTTCAGTGTATTTACTTGTTTTTGCATTTTTTGTTCTTTATTATCCTAATTTTTTAAACCACCCGGTTAATTACATTCCAGCAAATCCAATGCGCACACCCGCACAGGTTGTTCCTGAATGGTACTTTTTGCCCTATTACGCTACCCTTCGCTCGATCCCCCACAAAACAGGGGGTATATTAGCTATGCTAAGCTCTTTATTAGTTTTATTTTTGATTCCTTTTATCAACACATCTGAAATAAGAAACACAACCTATAGGCCTATTTTTAAAATATTTTTTTGGGTTTTTATTTCAGATATTTTAGTTTTAACTTGGGTAGGACAAAAACCTGTAAGAGACGCATTTATATTTACAGGCCAAATAGCCACAATGTATTATTTTTCTTTCTTTCTGGTCATTATTCCAACTACTGGAATAATAGAATATTCACTAATATCCAACCCTAAGGGTTTAAATCCCCAAAAACTGTATTGGAGGGATTTTAAAAAACTGTTAGGAGTCATATTTGGCTGTATTTTTAGTTTAACAGCACTTTACCTAATAGCTTGGCGGGCACCTACTATTTACAAGGAGAATTATGGTGCTTATAGTTTAATAGTCGAAGTTCTAAACATGCTTTTGATTGCCTATTATGTTTTCTCCCCAAGTATACCCAATTATACTTGGGGAGAATTACAAAATATTCCAAAGAAAGACCTCAAAGAGGTGTCCTGGTACCTCTTTTTTGTTTGTAAGCTCGTGTTGAGTAATGTGTTGCTTACAACACACTACTCCCTACTAGCTAATTTCATAGGAGGAGATAGTGTTCTGTTTTTTGGAATGACAGCAAGTTCTGTCATTGGATTTATATTCTATGATAGGTAAATTTCTTTACCTAAAAAATTTTTCAATTACGGTAGGTGGGCTACTGTATTATTTTTTTACATTTTTAAATGTTTTCCTGCAGATTAATGTACTATTTTACAAGGATCAATCCGAGACGCCAATACAAAAGATAATTGAACAGTCAATTCTGACTGTATGCATTATCTTTTGTATTTTTTAAACCACACTGACCTTTAATCAATAAATATTGACGTTTTTTCTAGGCCTATATAGGGGAATAATATTTTAAAAATAAATGTAGGATAAAAAAAGAGGTTATTTTAATAAAAATTTGATTTAAATTGGTATTTTATAAAAAATAATTGTAAAAAAATAAAAATGGAAAGTTTTAATCCATAATAACCCAACAAACAAGACTGAGCAAAAGCTGTTGTTGAAGATGCGTAAAAATTATCAAGGAGATGAAAAAAACACCGTTAACTAACACTTTACGCTACGCTACGGCCTACGACACAATTTCACAGGAGATACTGTAAAAATAATTGTGATTATATTCATATTTACGGTGTATTTTTGTATTAGAAATAAGGCAAATAAACTGCAATATTATATCTCCTTTTGTTAATACACATATATAAACCGCTAAGATAACAGGTTTTGATTCAACCCAAAAACCTCTTTTCCCGTTATTAAAGACTTAAATTAGAGCAAAGTAGTATTAACCAAACTATTTTATTTTTACGACATAAAGAGTTTCATATAGTTAAACAACCCTATATGGAGCAATTATAACAATGAATTTATTATTTAAAAAATTTAAATACGACCACCTTCTGCAGGTAAATACATACTTCAATGAAAACAAAGTTTTATTAATTATTAATAAAGTTAGAGCATTATTACCGATAAATACTGCTAGACTAACTAAAAGCTACATACCATCAGTTATTGTAAATCATTTAATAAATTATCCCACACCAATATCATTAACATATGCGTGGAGTTTTGGCTCATTAGCAGGAATCACTTTAATAATTCAAATACTAACAGG
>JANNWD010000299.1:0-5325 GCA_031408315.1 Bacteroidota bacterium | reverse complement strand
GTTTTATGCCATTCATGTGCATAATATACTCTCAAAAATTAAACAAGTATTATATTGGTGCTTGTACTGATTTAAATAAAAGACTCTATGAACATAACATTGGGCATTCAAAATTTACAGCCTTAGGTAAACTCTGGGAATTAAAATATACAGAAGATTTTGAAACGTTGCCTTTAGCAAAAAAAAGAGAGTTAGCAATAAAGAAAAAGAAATCGAGGGTGTATATTGAAAATTTGATTGGAGACTCAATTGGTTGAGCATCCCGATATTAATCGGGAGGGCCCTGGGTTCGAGTCCCAGCCAGATCACAAAAGCCTCAACAATTTGTTGAGGCTTTTTATTTGTAAATAAATTCAGCCTAAAAAAACTTTTTTACGTAGATGCTTAATATATTTACATTACTAACTTATTTTGAATACACAATTTATATATACAGAGTTTGAATTAGTCGAAGGTTTACAAAAACACGATAGTAAGGCGTATGAGTATCTTTATTCAAACTACAAAGGTGCATTGTACACAGTTATTTCGCAATTTATTACCGAAACCGAAGCTGCTAATGATGTATTGCAAGATGTTTTTATAGCTGCCTGGAGCAATATAGAAAAATATAGCAAAGAAAAAGGACGGTTATTTACGTGGTTACATACGTTAGCAAGAAATACAGCCATAAATAAATTACGTAGTAAAGAATTTAAAACTACTCAAAAAAACGAAAGCTTAGGTGATTACGTATCTAATATAGAACTTAAAGACCCATTGCAATTGAATATTAATGCAATTGGCTTACGTAAACAGGTACATTTGTTAAGGGAAGAGTATAAAGCAGTTTTAGAATTATCGTACTTTAATGGATTTACTCAAGAAGAAATTGCGAAAATTTTAGAGATACCCTTAGGTACCGTAAAAACAAGATTAAGAAACGCATTAATTGAACTAAGAAAAAATTTTATATAAATGAATATTGAAACTTACATATCATCTGGCATTATTGAGCAGTATGTAATGGGGCTATGTTCTAACGAGGAAAGTAAAGAATTAGAAGAACTGAGAAAGCAATATCCTGCCTTGGATACTGCTGTTACTGAATTTGAACTTTTTTTTGAAAAACAATTATTGCAAAATGCTACTTTGCCTAGTGTAGAAACTGATAATAAAATTTTGCATCGTTTACAATCTTTACAAACTCCTGTAGTTTCAATACAAAAAAATCAATCGTTTAAATGGCTTAAAGCTGCCGCCGCTGCAGCTGTTTTATTACTAGGGGTAAGTAGTGTTTATAATTTTACTTTATATTCCAAAACAAAAAAACAAGCCGCTGAACTTACTGCCAAAAATAATATTCCTAAAACTTTACCATTAGAGGATTTTAATGTGTTAAAAAATCCTGGGATTACGCCTGTAGCTATGTATGGGGTTGGGTATCATGCAATTTGCAGGTGTACTATGTTTTGGGATAAAAAAACGGGTAAGGCATATGTAATGATTCATCACTTAGTAAAATCTGGCGATAAAAAAGATTATCAACTTTGGGCAATGGTTGATGGTAAAGCTGTAAATGTAGGAATGGTAAATGATGATATTAGGGACAGATTTATTGAAGTATCGAATGTGCCACAAGGTGCAACCGCTTTTAGTGTAACACTTGAGAATGCCGGCGGTGCAGCTGTACCAACTGTTTCCGAAACTTATTTAGAGGGTAGAATTTAAATTGTATTGAGTATGCCTTTTTTAATTACTCATTTTGAATAGGTATGAAAATAACTTTAAGCTTGTTTTTTTTAAGCTACTTTTCTTTCACATTACAAAGTTGTTTTACATTTAAAGTTTCTGATAAAAAAGGTAATGCGTATTTCAAAACTGCAAATGTAGAAGTAACTTTTAAGAACATAGTACAAAATGGAAGAACTCTTCATTATGTACAAACAGGAAATAATAGTTTTCCAACAATTGTTTTTGTGCATGGAACACCAGGTAGTTGGAGTGCATTTAAAGCATATTTAAAAGACTCTTTACTTTTAACAAAATATAGATTAGTAGCAATAGATAGACCTGGCTTTGGCAAGAGTGATTTTGGTAAAGTGTTAAATTTAGCAGAACAATCTTTACTAATAAAACCATTATTTGATAGTTTAAAGAATGGGGAGCCCATTTTTTTAGTTGGTCACTCTTTGGGAGGACCAATGGTGTGTAAGTTAGCGGTTGATAATCCTGCTTCAATAGCAGCTCTAATAATACTTGCTGGCTCCCAAGATCCATCTGTAGAAAAAAAAGAAAAATGGCGACCAGTATTATTTAAAACTCCACTTAACTATTTACTACCTGGTTCTTTTCGTCCTTCCAACGAAGAATTGTGGTATTTAAAACAAGACTTAAAATATTTAAAAACAGAGCTAAATAAAATAGTATGTCCTGTTTATTTAATGCATGGCACAAAAGATAAACTTGTACCATTTAGTAATGTTGCTTACACCAAAAAAATGTTGATTAATACAGTTAAAATTAATATCACAGTTTTTGAAAACGAAAATCATTTTATTCCTTGGACAAAGTTTAAAGAAATAAGAAAACTATTAGTAGGCCTTGCTCCACAATAATATTTTTACAACATATTGTTTAATTTTTTTTCTATCTTTTTATTTTCCTTAAACATATTTATTCCGTCCGAAAAAGGTAAATAATTTACACTTTTATATTTGTGATTATATTTACTTATTCGCCATAAAATTTTCCAATGCTTTATAATTTCTTTCCAAGCAAAAAATAGGGAATGTTTAGGATCATACATATGTGTAGGCTCACTACCGGCTCCGTTTAATTCAATAATACTAAGATTTTTTCCTTGTGATAATTCTTCCCAAGTATTAAATTTTATATCTAAACGTCCGTAGTAAAATCCATCTATTTTTTTACAAATTGAATCTATCGACGTTTCTAATTGTGTAGTAATTAAATTAGTTAAGTCTATAAATTTAGCCCCTCTAGCATGATTACCAAATGGCACTAAAACTTTTTTATAGTTATAAGGTAAAACTTCAGTTAAGTTTATGCCCCCCATTTTTTTTAATGCAGGTAATTGCAATATGTATCTTTTGTTTTGCTTAATCAGTTCCTCTACAGTGCTACTACCATTGCCTATCACAGTTAAAAACTCTTTACCTACAATACCTGATATTTTTCCTACAGTTTCCCATGGGTACCTGTAATAAAAAATGCCTACTTCATTTTCATAGTCAACAAATTCTTGGGCAAGCATATTAATTTCGGATTTATTTATATAAATAGAGGCATCCTTAATGCATCCTACTTTTTTAACACCCCTACCTTTACCACCTATATCTGGCTTTAAAATTATTGGGAAACTAAAGTCTTGCCGCTTTATTAAATCTTCAACAATGCCTATTGATAGCCCTGTAGGTATTAAAATTGTTTTAGGGTAGTACTCTTGAGGGATTAAAAAATAAATATCACTTTTACATTCCATTAAAAACCCCCCATTTAAAATGGTAGGGTTACTAGCCGAAAAGAAAAACAAGCTTTTAGCTTTAGCACATAAATAAAACCAGTAAAAATATATTGGGGTATAAATAATTTCAAAACTCCAGTACTCCCAGTTTAATAATTTTATTAAAAAGGGAGTATTATTTTTACCAAATAATGGAGTTTTCTTAATTAAAAACTTGTTCGTAATTAAAGGCGATGGTGTTGCTATCATTTGTTATTAAATCAACATATTGCATTATACATTTTTCGCTATCCACAGCAATACCTGTTATGCTTACGGTAAATAAAATATTGTTTCTGTTTATTACTAAGTCATTCTCTATATCACCATCTCCAGTATTTTTATGAAAATTAAATAAGGAGTATAATGTTGGATAATTATTTTGATTTAACCAATTCTTAAACCAAATTTCTCTTTTTTGCTGTTGTTTTTTACCATATAAAGTTGCACTACTCCAAATATGCGATTTTGATGAATTTAGGGTATAGTAATATTTTTGTTTACCATCCCATCTACACTCTAAAAGCTTGTAATTGGTAATTAATATTAATGTAAAGGGAGCAGTGTTTTGTAAATTAATTTCATTGAACGCTTCCAACATATTGTGAGAGTATGCAATTTGCAAAAGTATTTTGCCACGGCTAAAAGTAAAATTTTCAGAGGGCGTAAAACTTTCAAATGCACCATTTAATAAACAAAGGGCATCACCATTTTCTTTCAATGCTATCCAAGTGCCACCAGCATCAGCATCTTTAGGGTATAGTAAAATGGTATTATTAATATTATATTTTTTAGGTAATAAAGCTTTGCTCCGACTTTGCTTTTCATCTCTATTACTTGTTAAAAAATAACCATTGCTTGTTGGTACATAACTTACTGTGCACATAATTTATTATATTTTATTGTAGATGGTGCTACACCAAAATTTTCTGGTAATGTAACATTGCCCAATGCATTTATGCCTACTCTAATTAAAGCCATGTGGTGTATGGTGTGCTCTAAATTATAAATTACTTCTCTATAATAATTTGTATCCAATGTATACTCTTCATTAGTAGTTGTGGTAAAACAACCTTCTAATCGTAAATGTTTATTTTCTTTGTCTATTGCTTTGGAAATGTAGCTTAATAAATCACAAGCTATTTTATTGTTTGTTTCAATTATAGTATCTCTTTTTCTCTTTTCGTAATTTACTACACCATTAGTATAACCATTTAGTAGGCATTGAAATAACTCAATAATATGCCTCGTATGCCCTCCAATAGTACTGCCATTAAGAAGAGTGCACTTTGTTCCATATTGCTCTGGTGTAAGTAAACTCAAAGCATGTGTTAGCTGACATAAAACTGGCTCTATTAAATATTTTAATTGCATGTGCTATTTTTTTGTGGCTATTATTAGTGTAACTTTTAATTTATCGGCTAACGACATGCTGTTACCACCTACTCCAAAATCTCTTCTATTAATTTCAAATTCTCCATTAAATAGATATCCATTTGAATTAGGGGTGGCGCTAAAACCAAACTGTATTGGCTTTGTAATTCCTTTTATAGTAATATTTCCAGTAAAAAAATATTTACCAGCACTAGTACTTTCGATAATTTTGGTGCTTTTAATATTTATTTCAGGGTATTTTTCTACGTTAAAATATTCACTTTTACGTAAATGCTTATCTCTCGTTTTATTATCTGTATTAATAGTTGTTGCACTTACCGATACATTAAATTGGCTATTTACTAAGTTTGCAGGATTAAAATTAATATTACCCTTTAGCCCAGTAAAATCGCCTCCAGTTTTTATACCAAAATTTTTTATAACAA
>JANNWD010000298.1:0-1501 GCA_031408315.1 Bacteroidota bacterium | reverse complement strand
ACGCCGCCGCGATGCCGCTCAGTCCACCGATGGCGACAGACGAGACGTCCGCGAGCAGCGGCCCTCTTGCGGATCTGCGTGTCATCGACCTCTCGACGGTGATCGCCGGCCCCAATTGCGCGCGTTACCTGGCCGACTTCGGCGCCGACGTCATCAAGGTTGAGCGGCCCGACGTGGGCGACAGCCTTCGCAACATGGCATGGCGCGACCCACGCGATGGTGAGGGTCTGTGGTGGAAGCTGGTCAACCGCAACAAGCGGACGATCGTTCTGGACCTGAAGGACGCCGATGACCTGGCATTGCTGCGCTCGCTGGTCCTCGACGCAAACGTGTTGGTGGAGAACTTCCGTCCAGGCACGCTCGAGCGTCTGGGTCTTGGGCCCGACGAACTGCTGGCGCTGAACCCCACACTCGTGATCACACGCGTCACCGGCTTCGGGCAGACCGGGCCGTACGCCAATCGACCGGGCTTCGCGACCATCGCGGAAGTGATGAGTGGACTCTCCGCGATCAGCGGGCTGCCAGGCGGTCAGCCGCTGCTGCCGCCGATCGCGCTCACGGACGAAGTGACGGGGCTGGCGGCCGCCTTTGCAACGATGATCGCCCTGCACAGCGGCGTCGGCCAGGTGGTCGACGTGTCGTTGCTGGAGAGCCTGTTCCAACTGATGGGTCCTCTGATCAGCCTCTATCGGCTGACCGGTCAGGAGCAGGAACGGCTGGGAGCAGGGCTGCCGTACAGCGTGCCGCGGGGCACCTACCAATGCAGTGACGGCAAGTGGGTGGGGCTCAGCACCTCCAGCGATTCCGTCGCCGCGCGCGTCCTGCGCGTGCTGGGCGTCGAGCACGACGAACGCTTCACAACATTCGCCGCGCGAATGGGGAATCGGCTTGCGTTGGAGGCGGTCATGAGCGACTGGTGCGCGCAACATCCGCAATCCGAAGTGCTGCGCGCGTTCACCGACGCCGAGGCAGCAATCGGCCCGGTGATGACGATGGCCGACATCAGCACCGACCCGCACTACGCAGCGCGCGATGCAATCGTCGAAGTTGACGGCACGCCGATGCAGGGCCTGCTGGCAAAGCTGAGCGCCACACCCGGCGCACTGCGCTGGCAAGGCCGAGCGATGAACAGCGACAACCAACAGATACGAGAGCAGGGCTGGCAGTGAAGGCATACATCGCAGGACCTTTGTTCGACGAGGGCGAACGCTGGTGGATCGAGAAGGTCGAACAGTTGGTGGCCGATGCCGGTTTCGAGACGTTTCTACCGCACCGCGACAATCCGCCCAAGGACAAGTTCAACGTGCGCGAAATCTTCGAGAACGACAAGCGCGGCATCGATCAGTGCGACGTTGTGGTCGCCAACCTCAACGGCATCACTACCGACGACGGCACGGCCTGGGAGCTGGGCTACGCCTACGCAACTGGCAAGCACCTCATCGGCATGCACACCGATTGGCGGACACGATTCCCCGACGAGGTCGTCAACCTGATGATCGAG
>JANNWD010000297.1:0-4143 GCA_031408315.1 Bacteroidota bacterium | reverse complement strand
ATTCTCAAAAACAAACAAAAACTCCATATATTACCTAACAGTACCAAAACCACTTGCAAAAAAGCAAATAATAAATGTTGTGCTTGTTTCATGATATAAAAGTTTTAAGTGTATGTTTCCTGTTTTTTATCAGTATTGTTTTATTGTATCAGTACTTTTTGTGTAGTGTTATTTGCTTTTATTAAATAAGTGCCTTTTGCATACCGGCTTACGTCAATCGTTTTTGTGCCTGCATTTACTTGTTCCTGCCAAAGCAATTTGCCATCGGCCGTGTATAAAGCAAGATTGATGGAAGCATTTACCTGCACGGTAAGCACATCATTAGTTACCGGGTTGCCGATAATGATAAATGGTTCATCAGAACTTGTAAATTTCAGCGTTCTGATACCAGAGTAGCTGCTTCGGTTATCCATATCAGTCTGTAAAATGCGGTAGTAGTTGATACCGGTTACAGGGTTGGTATGCACATAGCTGTAGTTGCTGATACTATTGCTGTTGCCTGCGGCTGGCAGGGTGCTGATGCCTGTCCAGTTAATACCATTACTGCTGTGCTGCACGACAAAGTTCCGGGTGGTTTGTTCCTGTGCAGTGGCCCATTGCAGCAACGCCGTTTGGGTTTGTTTGGTAGCCGTAAACGATAGCCAAATCACGGGAAGCGGAGTTAACAAATTGGCAAGTGTAAGTTCATTAAGTATAACGCTGCTTACGCCGTTAGTCAGTACAAAATTATTTGTTGCATCTCGGGTTGTAGCAGCATAAGCATTCCATGCTGTTCCGTTGTGTATATTGAGGGTAAGTGCATTTTCAGGAATACCGTTAAGTTCGGCCCCGTCGGTATAATTTATCTGCATCGAACCACTGTAAGGATTTGTGTTGTTAGTGAATTGATAGACCCGGGATATATAAGGATTGGCTGATGTGTGAATGATGGTAGCGGATTTATTCAGTGTATTGTTACTGATTGTAAAATTTGTAGAGGGAATAAGCGTCAGGCCATCTGCATGAAATATTGTTCCACTCAGGATGGTTAAATCGGTGCCGGACGAAACTTTTAAAAGCTGGGCCTGCACTGTGCAGGTAAATAACAGAACAACAAAAAAAAGTAAAATTTTGGAATATGCCTTATGCAGACATTCAAGAAGCCGAAAAAGTTTGGACTAAAACAAAAGAAATTGTTGCAAAGGGAAACATTGTTAAAGAAATCAAGAATAATATTCGTTACACAAATTTTCCTAACAAAAAATTCAATTCTGTTTCACACGTTAGACCCCACGCCATAAACGCAGCAGACACTTATCCTTTGCCAACAAAAGACAAATTGACCAAGGCAAATGAATATACTAAACAATGTTTTTGGATTAACAATACCTATGTGAGAGACAGAATATATTTGACATAGAAAAACAGACCAAAGCGAAGAAGAACGAACGGCTAACATTGGGTTTTGTGCAAGTTGGGCAGACGAAATAACAATCAACTTTTTGTAATCCTATTTGGCTTTTGTTCCAGCGGACGGAATACTATTTGGCTTTTTGTTGTTATCTTCATCATCAGTTTTTCAATCAGCAGCGGTTCCGGGCAGACGGAATTCTATTTCCCAACCTGCACAAAGCCCTGTTCGTTAGCGGAAATCCAAAACGACACATCAAAATTCAACAGAGTAATATGACATTAAAAAAATTGTACTTTTTCTTCGCAATAATATTATTGCAGAACAACATTGTATTTGCTCAAACCACGACAAAAGAAATAAATAATTATCTTGAAAATCTACACTCACTTAATCAGTTTAATGGCAATTATGTAGTTGCTAAAAATGAAAAAGTTATTTGCGAAAAGTCCTTGGGTTATGCAGATTTAGATAAAAAGGCAACTTTAAACAAAAACTCTCAATTTATAATTGCATCTATTTCAAAAACATTCACAGCCACTGCAATTTTACAACTAAAGCAAAAAAGCAAATTGAAATTAGACGATGCAGTACAAAAATATTTACCTACGTTTCCTTATGCAAATATTATAATTAGACACTTGTTAAGTAATACCTCGGGATTAGTGGATTATTATAATCTTTTTGACAGTATAATGATGGAATTTCCCAATAAGCTTATAACAAATAGTGATATAATTCTTGCATTTAATCAATATAAAACACCTCTTAGCTTTTTACCAGGAGAACGATTTCAATATAACAATGTTAATTTTTGTATTGCAGCTCTTATTGTTGAAAAAGTATCAGGATTATCTTTTGGAGAATATCTTAAACAATACATTTTTCACCCAGCGAAAATGAAAAACAGTATAGTACCTGACAATAAAAATATAATGCAGACAAAACAAGTAGAGTGTTACAGTTTCCCAAATCTATACTCAATTTCACTTCAAAATGTAAGAACCATTACTAAAAATTTTAAAATTGAGGAGAGAAATAATTTGTACGGTAATGGAGGTATTGTAAGCACCGCAGCAGATTTGTACAAATTTGACCAAGCCTTGTATAATGGCACACTTACCGGTAAGCAGGAATTGGAAGAAGCATTTACACCAATGAAACTAAACAATGGAAAAACGGCAACATATCAATTAGATGAAAAAGAAGTTGCTTACGGGTTAGGTTGGGAAATATATACTGACGAAAAAAATGGTAAAGTTGTATTTCACGATGGTTCAATTACAGGACTAACAAGTATTTTAGTAAGGAATATTTCAAAGCAACAAACTATAATACTTTTGGAAAACACAGGAACTAATGCTGTTTTTTCTGCTTCCAATGCAATTTTGAATATATTAAACCAACAACCTTACAAACCTGTTACGCAAAATTTTACAAGATTGTACGGAAGCACTTTAGTAAATAACGGTATATCAGAAGCAAATACATTGCTTACAAAATTTTTACAAAATTCCGAAAAATACTATGTAACGGAAAGGGAAATTAATAGGCTTGGTTATGAATTGTTGAGACAAAATAAAAAAACAGAAGCGGTTGAAACTTTTAGCACCACAACAAAAATTTTCCCTAACAGTTGGAATGCCTTTGATAGTTATGGAGAGGCTTTGCTACTCACTAATCAAAAAGAAGAAGCAATTAAAATGTATCAAAAATCTTTACAGCTTAATCCAGACAATGAAAATGGTAAAAAAGTTCTTCAAAAGATTTCAAATAATTAGACACAGAAAGTGAGAATGGACTTCCGCTAACAAGGGGTTTGGCAAAAGTGGGGCGGACGGAAGCCTAATCAACTTTTGGTAATTCTATTGGGCTTTTGTTCGGGCTTGACCAGCATCGCCAAGCATTGGTAAGTTTTTTGTACATTTATTTTTCAATCAGCAGCAGTTCCGGGCGGACGGAATTCTAAAACCCCACCTTCGCCAAGCCCTGTTCGTTAGCTGCCATATTTGGACGACCTCACACTTATCATAAAAATGAAAATCAAAAAGATAGAAATTAAAAATTTCAAACGGTTTACAGATTTAGAAATTGGAGAAATACCAGAATCAGCTAAATTGATATTATTAGTTGGACCTAATGGGTCAGGCAAGTCTTCACTTTTAGAAGCATTTAATCATTGGTACAGATACAAAGGTTTTTCAACTACAGGCGACAAAGATTATTTGGAAAAAAAAGGCACTGCCATCACCAGTAACTATTGGTATGACGAAAAAGTTAAAATCAATTTTTACGGCTTTGAAGACATTAAAAAAGATGATGTTAAAGACAAATTTTATTTTAGAACAGCATATCGTAATGAACCAGATTTTAAAATTTCTTCATTGGCGAACCAAAGTGACCCAACTATAAACCCCAAACTAGCTAAGCTCAATATTAATGACATAACTGTTTCTGAAAATTATCAACGATTAATATCTCAAACTCTTGAAGGCGTGTTTAATGAAGCAAATAATACCAAAAGTATTTTAGATTTCCGAACCGAAATAATAGGAAAAATTAAACAATCGCTAAATAATGTTTTTGACGACTTGAATCTTAGTTCAATTGGAGACCCTTTATCAGACGGAAGTTTTTATTTTGAAAAAGGAACATCTAAAGATTTCAATTATGAAAACCTATCTGCAGGTGAAAAGTCTGTTTTTGATATACTGTTAGACCTTATTATAAAAATCAAATATTTTCCAAAAGCA
>JANNWD010000296.1:0-3782 GCA_031408315.1 Bacteroidota bacterium | reverse complement strand
ACCTACAGCTGTATTATCTAAAATAGTTCCGCTGCAGGTTATGAGGCAATGAGTAGCATCACTACAGGCAATAGCAATGTGGCTGTTGGTGCAAAAAGTGCAAATAATATAAGCACTGCTTTTAGCAATATAGCCATTGGTGCAAGTGCTTTGTATAATAATACCACCGCTTATAATTTGGTTGCCATTGGTGATTCTGCTTTGTTTAATAATGGCATAGGAGCTACCAATACCGATTTTCAATCTACAAAAAATACAGCGGTAGGTTCAAAATCGCTATATACAAATAATACTGGTAGCAATAATACTGCTACGGGTTTTCAATCTTTATATTCCAACACATTTGGTGGGCATAATTCAGCGTTTGGTACCAATGCTATGCGTCAGAATACTACAGGTCAAAACAATACTGCTATTGGTGCATTTGCACTTTTTAATACTACCATCGGCTCTTTTAATACGGCCTCAGGTGATTTTGCTATGGTTAGTAATACATCAGGAAATTCTAACACTGCAACAGGAAATGCCTCTTTGAACGCCAATACCACAGGGATAGAAAATGCAGCCTTTGGCAGAGAAACTTTAAAATTAAATACAACAGGCAATAAAAATGTAGCGGTTGGTTCTTCTGCATTGTACAACAGCACCAATGCCAGCAGCCAAATTGCTATTGGCGATAGTGCATTGTTTTCGTTTAACCATAGCATTGGCAGAAATACAGCGGTAGGTAGCAGAGCATTAAAAACTACTGTAACAGGGCAAGAGAATACAGCTCTTGGTTTTGAAGCTATGCACAAACTTACCACAGGAGAATACAATGTAGCCGTAGGTGGAGAAGCACTTAGTAATATTGCTACAGGCATTAATAATACCGCAGTTGGAGGATTGGCATTAGGTAATGGTACTACAGGAAACAACAACTCAAGTGTAGGTTATCTTTCTTTATTAAACAATACCGCAAACGATAATACCGCACTTGGTATTGCTACATTAAATTCTAATACTACAGGTTATTCAAATGTAGCAATTGGTACTAATGCATTGTATAAAAACACTACTATATCTAATACTGTAGCTGTGGGTGATTCTGCTTTGTTTAATAATGGATTGGGAGCAATAAATTTTCAAAGTATTAATAATACTGCCGTTGGCTCTAAAAGTTTGTATGCTAACACTGTTGGTGTAAGTAATACAGGGGTTGGTTTTAATGCTTTATATGGCAATACAACTGGCAACCATAATACTGCTATTGGTGGTATAGCTCTTAAAAATAACAATACCGGCACAGGCAATACTGCAGTAGGCAGTAGTGCCTTGTTTTATAATACTATTGGTAGCAATAATACTGCTGTTGGTTACTCTGTATTAAAGTTAAATAGTTTAGGTGTAAGCAATACTGGCATTGGCGACCAGGCACTTTCCTCCAACCAAACAGGCCAATTCAATACTGCCGCCGGTAGTCTGGCACTAAATGAAAACTCAAACGGAAACCATAATACTGCAAATGGTACATCTGCTCTTGAAAATAATATATCGGGTAGCTCAAATGTGGCAATTGGAAACAATGCACTTAATAAAAATACAACCCATTCTAATTTAGTTGCCGTTGGCGATTCTGCTTTATATAATAATGGAATAGGTGCTATTGGTTCGTTTCAGGCAACTGGAAATACTGCCCTTGGATCTAAAGCTTTGTTTGCAAATACTACAGGTTATAGTAATACCGCATTGGGTTCAAAAGCACTTAACAAAAACACAACTGGTACAGATAATACAAGTGATGGTTATAATGCACTTCAAAATAATTTAACAGGCAGGTATAATACTGCTATTGGTAGTATTAGCTTGGCTCAAAATATATCTGCTGATGGAAATACAGCCATTGGATATGCTACATTATTTACCAATGTAAATGGTGAGTATAATACTGCCACCGGTTTTCAGGCATTAAACAATAATGTAGATGGCTCTTATAATACGGCCAATGGTTATTATGCACTCTATGACAATGAAAGCGGATGGTATAATACAGCTAGTGGTTATTTAGCACTCACTAACAATACAACAGGTTACGATAATATTGCTACAGGAAAAAATGCATTGAAACTTAATACGACAGGAAGCGTAAATATCGCCATAGGTAGTGATGCATTGGTCTCTAATACTACTGGTGCTTACAATACCGCAATAGGCGATAGTGCATTGGCAAAAGCAATCAGTAGTGTAACTGATCCCACCCAAAGCACCGCCATTGGAAGCCGTGCTTTATCCAATACAACAACTGGGTACAACAACACCGCCGTTGGATTTAAAACACTGCCAACCAACATTACAGGAAACCGTCTTACTGCTATTGGAAACGGTGCCGATGTAGATGTAGATGGATTAAACAACTCTACTGTTATAGGCTCCCAAGCATCCGTTTCTGCCAGCAATACGATGGCTTTTGGCAACGCCAATGTGAACGATTGGGTATTTGGAATCCCCACTGTTACTGCCGCTACCCATGCCCTAGAAGTAGGCAGTGGTGCAGGCAATGGCAATGGCGCTTTTCTTACCAATGGTGGTGTATGGACAAATGCAAGTGATCTAAATAAGAAAGAAGATATTTCGGTAATTGATGCAGCAGACTTACTAAATAAAGTTGCAGCACTACCCGTAACCAAATGGAAATATAAAGGAACAGATGAATATCATATTGGCCCAATGGCACAAGATTTTAAAGCTGCTTTTAATGTAGGGGTAGATGATAAAAGTATCAGCACTATTGACCCTGCAGGTGTTTCTCTGGCGGCTATACAAGTATTAATAAAAGAAATAGAAGTATTAAAAAAACGCATTAAAATTTTAGAAAATAAAAATAAATAAAAATCATTTTAACAACCGAAAAATTTTATTTTAAAGTTGGCTTCTCTAAATATATTGCACTTAAAATCTATCAGTACAAATGAGAAATTTATTTTAGTAAATACAATAAAGGAAGCATTTTATTTTTCGCAAATAGAAATTATGAGGTGCCAAGCTAATAATAACTATAAGTGGTTTTTCATTACAGGGAAAAGAAAATTGTCAAGTGTACTAGTAAAAATAATTTCGGTATAAGTGTTTGTATCGATAGTAAACATGACTTATTTGAAGTGCCAAATGGAAATCTTGCCTCAAATATAAATCAAGTTAGAATGGATTTTTACAACTTAAATCGAAGAAGTTGGGGATTTTAGCAAGAACGCTTTTTTGTATCATTAAATAATTTAGTATGAAATTTTTTTTTATATTTTTTTTTATATTTTTTTCGACAAATAATTTACATTCCCAAAACTTTTACAACAATGGTGCAACAATTACCATACAGCCTAGTGCCACATTGTACGTAGAGGGTGATTTGCAAAACCAAGCTGGTAGCCAATTAATTAATGATGGTAAAATAATACTAAAAGGCAATATTATCAATAATCAAGCTATGGCAGGTGGTAACAGTGGTATTTGGATATTTAATGGTAATACGCCCCAATCCATTCAAGGCATCAGAGGTTTAAAAGTTTACAATTTTGAAATAGACAATACCAATGGCGTTACATTATTTGATACCGTTATTACCAATGGATTGGTATATTTTAAAAATGGAATAATAACCACAAATGCACTTGCTTCTCCTTTTGTAGTTGCAGACGGTGGTGGCGTTAGTAGTGTATTTCCGCCAACTGATATTAGCCATATAAATGGTTTTGTACGTAAAGAGGGAGATGGTTTATTTACTTATCCTTTGGGAGACGGCATAAAAT
>JANNWD010000295.1:0-6814 GCA_031408315.1 Bacteroidota bacterium | reverse complement strand
TCATTCCATGGCTTTCGCTACCACGTATTTTTGCCTTTTTCATAGTAACAGGCTCACCAGTTGTAGGGTAAATGGTAGTACCAATTATAGCCACAACAACTTTTTGCCCAACAGCAACATTAGGTGCACCACAAACAATTTGCAACAACTCATCTACACCAATATTTACTTTTGTTAAACTCAATTTATCAGCATCTGGGTGTTTCTCACATTCCACTACTTCACCAATTACTAAACCTTCTAGGCCACCTTTTATCTCTTCAAAAGCTTCCATACTCTCTACTTCTAACCCAATACTGGTTAAAATTTTACTTAATTTTTCCGGTTCTATTTGCTCTGGTAAATATTCGCTAAGCCAATTGTAACTAATCGTCATTTGTTAAGTTATTACTTTAAATAAGTGGCAAAGATAGTTTTTTAGCCGTTTAGTAAAAAATACACAAAAACTAGCTATTTTTTTGCAGAAAAATTATATGTTTTGGTGCAGAAAGATTTTTTCAACATTTCCAAATTGTTAACAAAATCTATTCTATTCAATTTTTTATTGACTTTTGCATGTTAATAAACCTGTTAGTAACGCCTTAATAAACTAACTTTGTATGTGAATTTGCTGTTGGCAATAACTTGTAACTATTGAATTAGTGCCTTGTGAATAACGCAATTGATTTTTTGCATTTATCTTAGCCGCCCTGCACAGTTTTAGTGCAAACCAAAACCAAGCAACATAAATAAAAATGGAATTAACTAATCTAAATAAAGATAGAAAAACAGGGCGACGCAAATCGCCACTAGATATAAATACCATGATGTATGGTAAAGTGCCACCACAAGCCAAAGAATTGGAAGAAGCTGTGTTGGGTGCAATAATGCTAGAAAAAAGTGCATTTGATACTGTTGTAGAAATTTTAAAACCAGAATGTTTTTACAGCGATGCTAATCAAAAAATATACAGAGCAATGCAAGGCTTGGCAATAAAAAGTTTGCCAATTGATATGCTTACGGTTGTAGAAGAGTTAAAATTTAGAGAAGAGTTAGAAATTGTTGGTGGTGCTTATTATGTTTCTAAATTAACCAACTCGGTTGTAAGTAGTGCAAATATTGATGCACATAGTAGAATTGTTTTACAAAAATTTATACAACGAGAATTAATACGTATTAGTGGCGAAATAATTGGAGATGCTTATGAAGATAGCACCGATGTTTTTGATATGCTAGATGATGCCGAAGGAAAATTATTTGAAATTACCAATAGCCACTTACGCAAAAATTTTGATAGCATAGATACCGTATTGGTAAAAACCATACAGCGTATAGAAGATATGCGTAACAGGCAAGAGGATATAACTGGTGTGCCTACTGGGTTTCCAAGCTTAGATAAGCTTACGTATGGTTGGCAACCTACCGATTTAATTGTATTGGCAGCAAGGCCATCGGTTGGTAAAACCGCCTTTGCACTTAACCTTGCCCGTACTGCTGCATTGCACCCTACAAAGCCTACGGCTGTTGGTTTTTTTAGTTTGGAGATGAGTAGCAGCCAATTAGTGCAACGTATTTTAAGTGCCGAAAGTGAAATATGGTTAGAGAAAATTGCTAGAGGAAAATTAGAAGAGCATGAAATGAAGCAATTGTATAAAAAAGGAATTGAGCGATTGAGTAAAGCCCCAATTTTTATAGACGATACAGCTGCATTAAATATTTTTGAATTAAGAGCAAAATGTAGGAGACTAAAAAATAAACACAATGTTGGTTTAATAATAATTGATTACTTACAATTAATGAGTGGGGCAGGCGAAAACCGTAACGGAAATAGAGAGCAAGAGATTAGTAGAATATCAAGAGATTTAAAAGGACTTGCAAAAGAGTTGCAAGTACCAATAATTGCCTTATCGCAATTGAGTAGAGAGGTAGAAAAAAGAAAGGAAGGTGCAAAAATCCCTCAGCTTAGTGATTTAAGAGAATCGGGTGCTATTGAACAAGATGCTGATATGGTTATGTTTTTGTACCGACCAGAATATTATGATATTACCGCTAATGAATTTGGCGAAAGTAACAAAGGAGAAACCTATGTTAAAATTGCCAAGCATCGTAATGGTAGTTTAGATACAATTAAATTAAAAGCCTTATTACATATTCAAAAGTTTATTGAAGATGAAGCTGGTGGCGGCGATTTTGGTGGTGGTCCACCACAAGGCGGTAATTGGAAACCAGTAGCTGGGCTTGATGGTGGTGGAGGAAACGATGCAAAACTATACATACAAAAAGGAAGTAAAATGAATGATGGTGAGTTTGATGATGAGGCACCTTTTTAAAGACCTCACCCCAACCCCTCTCCGAAGGAGAGGGAACTCGAAGATAAAAGGGTAGAATGAGTTAAATTGTGTATTTAAAAAAATTAGATTAAAATGGAGGAAGTTATATTCCTCCATTTTTTTTGTTAAGTTTGATGTACAATGAAAAAAATATTTTTTATACTTCTCTTTTTTAATCAATTATTATCTGCACAAGTAAAATGTGTGGATACAAATTTACCCATTGTTTTTGTACATGGCTTTATGGGCAGTGGTGATAATTGGGCTACACAAATACAACGCTTTACTAGCAATGGTTTTTGCGAAGACAAACTTTTTGTATTTGATTGGAATAGTGTTGGTGGTGGTTCAAATACTAGCAGCTTGTTAAATAAGTTTATTGATGGCGTTTTACAAAAAACAAATAGCCAACAAATTAATTTAGTGGGTCATTCTGCTGGCGGTGGCGTTTGTTATAGTTATTTGAAAGATAGTTTACAGGCTTTAAAAGTGGCTAAGTATGTGCATATTGGCAGTAGTAAAATGAAAACTGCCGCAGGTAAAAATGCTCAAGTAGCCACCATGAATATTTACAGCACTGATGATATGGTAATGAAAAATGGTGGAGATATTATTGGGGCAATTAATGTAAAACAAACGGGTAACGATCATATGCAAGTGGCTACTAGTGGTGCAACCTTTTCGGCAATGTATTCTTTTTTTACAGGCTCTAAAAAAAACGTAAATACTAAACTTGCTCCTTCAAAAGCATTTTATAAAATAATTGGTGGTAAAGGAGTGGTACTGGCAGAAAATTCACCATTAGCTTTTGATAGTTTTAGAGTGAATATTATAAATCCAAAAACTGGTCAACGTTATCTTACTAAAAACTCACAGCCTTTAGGCGATTATGTAAACTGGACGGTATTTGGTAAAGATGGAAGTTTTGCATTTAACATAAATAAAGACAACTACACCGAGTTTGAAGTGCACCCAACAAATGGCAGAAAATTATTTTATTATTTTGAGCCTTTAGTTAACAATAATAGAAATGTTTATTTACGAGCATTACCAACAGGTGGTATGGCTGCAGCAATGTTGGGTAATATACCAAACGATGATAAACAAACGGCCTTAGTTATTTTTACGGCTAACAATGCAGTAATTGCTGGTAGAGATAGCTTGGCAATAGACTCTATACCCTTATCGTTACCCAAACTTATGCCTGCCAGTAAAACTTCCATTGCTTGTTTTTTATTTGATGATGGTGATGAAGTAACAAGTGGCAAACCATTAAAATCATTATCGGGAGCCCCATTTTTAAGTGGGGTAGATGTGTTTATAAAAGCGGATGAAAATAAAACAATGCGTATTTATTATAATGGACGAAGCATTGTATTACCAAAGCGAAAAAGCAAAGACGGAATTATGATTGTAGTATTTAATTAATGATATGACCTTACCATTTTTCTATAAAGAAGATATAACAACCTCATCTACCCAAATAAGTTTAGATGAAAATACTAGCAAGCATGTAGTGCAAGTATTGCGTATGCAAAATGGTGAGCAACTGCAATTAACCAATGGTAAAGGCGATTTATTTACCTGTGAGATAATTGATGATAACAGAAAAAAATGTGTTGTAAACCAAATTCAAAATTCAAAATCTAAAAATTCGAAATTCGAAATCACAATTGCTATTAGTTTACTTAAAAATACTACCCGTTTTGAATGGTTTTTAGAAAAAGCTACAGAAATTGGCGTTACACAAATTGTTCCACTAATTTGTGAACGTACTGAAAAAACAGCGTTTAAATTTGAACGATTAAATAGTATTTTAATAAGTGCTATGCTGCAAAGTCAGCAATGTTGGTTACCTATTTTGCAACAACCAATCAAATACCAAAAATTTATTGAAGAAAGTAAAGCTGAACAAAAATTTATTGCCCATTGCGAAGATGAAAATAATAAAGTGTCTCTTACAGCTAAACTTCTTAACTCCTCAACTTCTAAACTAATGCTTATTGGTCCAGAGGGTGATTTTACAAAGGCAGAAATAGAATTAGCACTTGCTAATAATTTTATACCTGTAAGTTTGGGTACTACAAGGTTGAGGACAGAAACTGCAGGGGTGGTAGCAGCAACATTATTGTGTATAAATTAATTTACTTTTAAATATGCAAATTAAGTTTATTATTACCTCTTTTTTAGTTGGGTTAATTTTTTTTAGCTATGCTCAAGCTAATCTTGATTTTAAGTACTCCCAATTCTTTGGTAATAATAGCTCTAAAGAAATAACCAGCTATTTAGCAAACGCAGATAATTTTATTACAAATGACAAATACGATTCTGCTCAGTTTTGGTTGAATAAAGTATTTACTACTAAAAATCCATATACAATAAGTGTACAAAATTGTTACACTTTATCTCGGCAAGCCGAAATATTGTATTATAACAATATTCACTTAATGGGAGAAGAAACATCAAGAAGGGCATTAGACATAGCATTAACTTTAAATGACAGTTTGTTAATTGCAGATAGCTATAATTTTATCGGTCTTTTTCTTTCAAATATGGATAGTGCAGAAAAAGCAATACCTTATTTTAAAAAAGCAATATCCTATTTTAAAAATGTACCACAAGGTTCGTTTTATGAAAAATTAACCAGGCCTCTGCATACTTTTGGCGACATGGCTGAAACTTTTGATAAAATGCAAATACCAGATAGTGCTATACACTATGCCTTCATTTCGTTAAAAAAAGCTATTGAAATTAATAGATTAAGGGGGGAGGCAGTAGCATTACAAATTATTGCCAAATCTTATGATAAAAAAATAATGCCAGACAGTTCAAAAAAATACTACGAACAAAGTGTAAAAATTGCAAATTTGGCAAATGAAAGTGATGTAGCACTTATAGGTAAAGTAGGATTGGCTAAATCATATTTGGATTTGCAACTTAAATTTAAGGCAAACGAACTAATTGATTCTAGTATATCTTTTTTAAATCTTCATCCAGAAATAAATATTTTATACGCAAAAGATTTTTTCACACAGGTATTGAAAATATATAAAATTTCTGCAAACACTGATGGAATAATAAAAGCAGAAAATAAAATTCTGTTTTTCGACTCTATAATTAATAAGAAAAATGTTAGCCAAATGCAAACTGTATTTAAAAATTTAGCTTCCGTTGAAAATCAATTATTAAACACTGAAATTAATGAGTTAAAACAAACAAACAGAGTAAGAATTAGTATGTTTTTTTTAGCACTAATTTGCCTGTTATCAATTTTTGTTATTAGTAGAGCAGTAAAACAAAAAAAAATACAAAGTAATAATGCAATAAACAAAGAAAGAGAAAGGATTATAACTGATTTACATGATGATGTGGGTGCAACCCTTAGCAGTATGCATATTTATGGCGATTTGGCCAATACAGTTTGGGATACACAGCCGCAGCAAAGTAAAGATATGGTAGGCAAGATAGCAAAGCAATCAAAAGAATTAATGAACAGGATGAGTGATATTGTATGGAGCCTGAAACCAGCCGGCGAAGAAAAAAATTCTTTTACAGGCAGGCTTAAAAATTATTGTGCCGACCTGCTGACTGGTAAAAATATTGTTGCAGTATTTGCTATTGATGAAACATTGGTGGCAAAAGTGGTAAACCCTTTAGCCAGAAAAAATTTATTATTAATTACTAAAGAAGCCATTAATAATATTGCTAAGTACAGTAAAGCTACAAATGTCAATATAACATTTAAACAGCAAGAGCAATATGTACTATTAACTATAAGCGATAATGGTAAGGGTTTTAATAAATCACTCGTAAGCAATGGTAATGGGCTGGGCAATATAGAGCAACGTTGCAAACAACTTAGCGGAAATTGTACCATTGAAACAAGCGAAGGAAAAGGCGTTACCATTACCTGTAGTTTTCCAATAGCTATAATTAGCCATACAGGTTAATGTGTTTTAGAAATATATTTGTACAATGAATAGAGTAGCTGTTTATGACGATAATAAAGCCAGAAGAGAAAGCCTGGAAGCGTTTATTGCTTTAACTCCAGAGTTAACCCATGCTGGAGGTTTTGAAAATTGTAGTACAATTATACAAGATGTGGAAGCTACCCAACCCGATATTATTTTAATGGATATTGAAATGCCAGGCGGCAATGGTATAGATGGAGTAAGATTAGTAAAGCAACATTCTCCTCAAATAAAAATTATAATGCAAACCGCTTTTGATGACGATGATAAGGTATTTGCTGCCTTACAAGCTGGTGCAGAAGGTTATATTTTAAAAACAGCATCGGTAACACAAATTGCACAAAGTATTGATGAGGTAATGAAAGGCGGTGCAGCCATGACGCCTTCTATTGCATTAAAAGTAATGCGGCATTTTAATAACCAACCCCTACAAAACCAATATAATCTTTCGCCAAAAGAAAACGAAGTATTAAAATATTTAGCCCAAGGGTTAAGCTATAAAATGATTGCCGACCAAATGGGCATTAGTTATTT
>JANNWD010000294.1:0-2955 GCA_031408315.1 Bacteroidota bacterium | reverse complement strand
GTAATTGGTTGGACGCTGCTTGCCGTTTGGATAGCCACTTTAAAAATAAGAGTACAATTATTAAGAGATAAAACATTACTACATGAATAAGTTTATTGTTCGTTGTTTGTTGTTGATATTATTTATGTCAACATCGCTTTTTTCGTTTGCACAAGACAAACCAGAAATGGCAGATGCAATGCGTAGCAATGGAAAAATTTATGTTGTAGTAGCAGTATGTTTAACCATTTTACTAGGGTTATTTTTATACGTTTTTTTAATAGATAGAAAAATTAGTAAGTTAGAAAAAGAGGCTTAAAATATTTACCCTACTTGCCTGTGGGTAATTTTATAATAATTTAAAAACGATTGCAAAAACAATTTTTATGAGTGCACATCAACCGTATAGTTTTTTCCAAAGTGTGGAACGAAGCTTTGACAAAGCCGCTAAATTTACCAAATGGGATTTAGGCATTTTAGAGCAAATTAAAGCCTGCAACAGTGTTTACCAAATGCGGTTCCCTATTAAAAAAGATGATGGAACCATTGAAGTAATTGAAGCGTATAGAGTACAACATAGCCAACACAAAAGCCCATGTAAAGGCGGTATTCGCTTTAGCGATGAAGTTAATCAAGATGAAGTAATGGCATTGGCCAGTTTAATGACGTACAAGTGTGCCATTGTAAATGTGCCGTTTGGTGGCGGTAAAGGTGGTATAAAAATTAATCCACGTAAATACAGCGAATACGAGTTAGAAAAAATTACTAGACGTTATACAGCAGAGTTAGTTAAGAAAAATTTTATTGGCCCTGGTATAGATGTACCAGCACCTGATTACGGAACAGGCCCTAGAGAAATGGCTTGGATTGTAGATACCTATGCAAGTTTACGCCCTGGCGAAATAGATGCTGCTGGCTGTGTAACTGGTAAGCCTATTACACAAGGTGGTGTACGTGGAAGAACCGAGGCTACTGGCCTTGGTGTTTTCTTTGGCATACGTGAGGTTTGTAATATGGAAGAAGTAATGAAAAAGCAAGGGTTAACCGTTGGTATAGAAGGTAAAACTGTTGTGGTACAAGGTTTAGGGAATGTTGGCTACCACAGTGCAAAATTTTTTAGAGAGGCTGGTGCAAAAGTGGTAGGCTTGGCAGAGTACGAAGGAGCAATTTATAATGCCGACGGATTAAATGAAGATGACGTTGTTAAACATAGAAAAGCTACTGGTTCTATTTTAAATTTTCCTGGTGCTACTAACTTAGCTAAGAATACAGATGCATTGGAATTAGAATGTGATATTTTAATACCTGCAGCTTTAGAAAATGTAATAAATGGCGATAATGCACCAAGAGTAAAAGCCAAAATTGTAGGCGAAGCGGCAAATGGCCCTTGTACACCTGAGGCGGATGAAGTATTTACCCAAAAAGGAATTTTATGTGTGCCAGATATGTACTTAAATGCTGGTGGCGTTACCGTTAGTTATTTTGAGTGGTTAAAAAACCTTAGCCATGTACGTTATGGCCGTATGGAAAAACGCTTTACCGAAAACCTGAATGGGCATATACTTGGACAAATTGAAGAGTTAAGCGGTAAAAAAGTTAGCGATAAAGAAAGACAATTTATTATGCATGGTCCAGAGGAGCAAGATTTAGTACACAGCGGATTAGAAGAAACAATGATTGCTGCTACTAGAGAAATTATGGCGGTATGGCATGCAAATCCATCAATACCAGATATGAGAACAGCGGCTTATGTAAGTGCTATTAATAAAGTTGCTACTAGTTATGCTGAGTTGGGTATATTTCCTTAATATTTAGTTTAGTAAGATGAATATAAAATCCCTTTCAAGTTTTTGGAAGGGATTTTTTATGGGGGACATAAATAAAAAAAAGTACGTTCTCTTAAATGCTGGGACACTATATAATTAACCCAAAATCTAGCTAAAAACTTTGACTTGTAGAAAGATATTGCTGACAAAGAAAGGTTAACAGCCCTCACAATAACAACAACGTTTTTGCTATAGCATCTTTTAACGCTGTATGTACATTTGTTTGCTCAGCAAAATAATTCCATTGGCTTACTACTGCATTAACCTCTTTAATAATGGCATCTGCCTTTTTAATATTCATGTTTTTAGCCACTTGCAGTAAATCATCTTTAGTAATATTTTGTCGTTTGCCATTTACGCTTAACGAGTGCTGACTTACCCATGTGCTGCCAGGGCGGTAAGCATGGCATACATCAAATGCCGGAGCCAGTTTCCACTCACCCGTTTTATCCATAATAAATGAAAAATTTTTGGTATAGTCGTCGCAGTTTTTTGCCATTACATTAAAAACCATTCTACGGTATAGTTGCTCAGCAGCTGTGTAGGGCAGCAGTAAGCTACGCATTACTTCAAATAATTGTTCGTAGCTAAATAAGGTAACCTCATTAAAATCATAATGAGCCATACCACAAAAACTTTGCACATGCAGTTTGCTGTTATCGGGTTCTCTATCAAAACGCTTGGTCATAAAATGTGCCCTTCCATTTTCCTCTAGCAATCTACATTCGGTCATTTCTATCTGTGCTTGTTTTGCCATTAGGTAATAAGCCATTTCTACTCTACCATAGCCAACGGATGTACCTAGCTGCTCATCGGTAACGCCATCAAATTTTAACAGCCAATGTGCAAACCCTTTTGGTACGTTTGCCTGCCCACTACGTATTTCTTTTGTAGTGGGATTAAAGGCTATTACTGCTTTAGCCCTAGCACCACCAGCCGATGTACCAATTTTTAAAATATCACTCATTGCCTTTGCTTCATCGGCAGTAAGGTTGGTATTAAAATTTTGCCTGCCAGCCAATATTTGCTGTGCAATATGTAACAAACTATCTAATTCAATTTTTGTAGCGGCATTAGTTGTTTTAGGAACAATAGGTTCAAATTCTAACGCCCCCATTCCTCTTTTTCCAATAAAACAAAGCTGCTCTAC
>JANNWD010000293.1:0-8502 GCA_031408315.1 Bacteroidota bacterium | reverse complement strand
CCATCAAATTTGATGGCTCCTTTATTTATATAAAGCTTAAATGCTCAAACTTCTTCCCCAAAATCATTTTATCATCTGCCCCCAGCCATTTATTTAAAACAGTTGCATACACATTTTTAAAATCTACTTTATATTTTAAATCGCCGTCGTTTAAGTCACTTAAATCGGGCAATAGATTTATTAAGCCTTTTTGCTTTAAACCACCTCCAATAAAAAACATATTATTTGCTGTACCATGGTCGGTTCCACCACTTGCATTTTGGCTTACTCTACGTCCAAATTCACTAAACGTCATCATCAACACATCATCAAAACGGTTGTTCTTTTTTAAATCGGCAGTAAACGCCTTTACAGCATCATTTAATTCGGTAAATAATCTTTTTTGTTGTCCTTCTTGATTTACATGGGTATCAAAACTTCCCAAAGAAACGTAGTACACTTTTGTATTTATATCCGATAAAATAAGTGAGGCAATTGTTTTTAAATCTTTACCCAAATTGGTACTTGGGTATGTTTGATTGGTTGGATGCAATTTGCTTTGCTTATAAATATAATCGGCACTGCTCAACGTTTCACTCATTGTTTTGTATAAATAGTCAATGGTTTCTTCGCCTTTTACATGGTCGGCAGTAATATCGGTATAATACTTTTCTTTACTGCTATTATACAATCTGCCTGCATCTTTAAATGCTAAGGCCTTGCTTTCTTCGCCTTTTAATGCAAGGCTTAAAACATCATCCACCTCTAATGCCATCGTTGGCTTATCACAACCTTTGCACTGTGCATCTAAATATCTTCCTATCCAGCCTGTGTTTATATATTCGCTGCTTTCACTAGCACTATGCCAAATATCCATGCTTCTAAAATGGCTTCTATCGGGGTTGGGATAACCTACACTATTTACTATTGATAAATTACCCTCATCGTATAACCCTTTAAATGCTTCTAATGCAGGATTTAAGCCAACCTCATCGTTAAGCAATAAGCTACTTTCTTTTTTTATTCCAAGCCTTGGTCGTTCTTTATAATAAATATCATTTCGTACAGGTATTACAGTATTTAGTCCATCATTACCTCCATTAAATTGAATAACCACTACAACTTTATTACCGGGTGGCACAAGCATTGGTTTTTCAAAAGCCTTTAAAAATTTAGGCAGCATAAAACTTGCTGTTGCTAATGATCCAATTTGCAAAAATTCTTTACGTTTTATTACCATGACAAAATCTTTAATTTTTTGATTTATGATTCTTCGATTTTTTATCTAGAACCCCAATAATCCTCCCCTGTTGGGGGAGTTAGAGGGGGGCTTTAACACAACTGATACTCTGGCGTACTCATAATATTTACGATAGCACTTTTAATATAGTTTTCTCTGCTTTCGTTATTTATATGCTTACTTAATACGCTAGTACTTACTTTATTTTTTGTTTGCAAAAGTGTTTCGGCAATTTTAGGCAATAAATTTTCTCTGCTTGCTGCAGCATAAACTTTATTTACTAAGCCCCAATCAACTATGCCTACTCCTCCTTTTGTAACTTGTTTTATCTTTTTTATTTTAGCCTCCATCATTTGCCCCATCATTACATCATCATCGTCTTTTGGTCTAATATTTACTACTTCATTTGCTGTAAGTATTTGCGGTATTCTAAGGCGGAGCATTAGTGTGCTACTATCTATCCAATTTTTACCTCCTGGCCAACCTGCTACATTTGGTGGATAAAATAATACTTGCCCCAGTGTTCGTTGAAATAATAATTGAGCCTGATCGTTATTCATTTCCATTGGTAAAAAACGGCGAATGCCAGCTAATAATTCAATAGGCGATTTTATTTTTGTGCCTATATTTTTTTCGGCATAAAACCAATCGCTAATAAAAATATCTTCTAATAAATTTTTAATATTATAATCGCTTTGATAAAAGCGATTGCCTAACCATTCTACTTTTGCAGCATCTACATTTTCGTTTACAAAAAATTTGTATATTTTTTTAGCAATAAATAAGGCAGTTTGTTTTTGTTCTAGCAAAATATTTATTACATCATCCCCATCAAAATTGCCCGATTTACCTAAAACTGTTTTGCTACCTATATCATGTTGATTTTTTTTAAATATAAAATCTCCACCAATATTAAACCCCCAGCCAGTAAATGACCTTGCAGCTTCTTTAATGTCATTTTCGGTATAATTACCTCTACCTAATGTAAACAATTCCATTACTTCTCTAGCAAAATTTTCATTAGGGTGTTGTTTTTTATTTTGTTGATTATTTAAAAATTGTAACATAGCGGCACTTTTACTTACACTTCTCAACAAATCCTTAAAACTACCTAAAGCATTTGCCCTAATAACATCTAACAACTCTTGCTGAAAATAACTATTAATAACTCTACAGGCAAAATGCCCATGCCAAAACAAGGCTACTTTTTCCCGTAGTTGTGCTTCGCTGTTTATCATTTCATCTAACCAGCGAATATTTAGATTTTTTAAATCCTCTCTACTTTGTTCTCTTAATTTTTTCCGTTGATCTTTATCTAACTCTTTTTTTTGCATATCTACAACATCCTTTACTCCCTTAAAAAAACCATCTACTAAGTTTTGTGCTACATCAATTTTTACTGGCGTAGATGATGATGTTTTTACGAGTAAATTCCACAATTGTTTTTGAGGAAGTGTTTCTAATTCAGAAACATTTTCTGCCATTGGCCCAAAAGCACTTCGCCACAAAAGGTGTTGATTTTTTATTCTGTTTAAAATTGGCATAATAAAATAGTTATTCTAGTTTTTAGTAAGACTGATTAAATAACAAAAGGTTTAACGCTTAATATTTGTACAAAATACAAAAGCTTTTACAAAAATCCTTACCTTCAAATACAATTATTATTCCATGAATATTAGAGCTATTAAATATTTGCTGCCTTTAACAATTTATTATGCATGTTGGCTTTCGTTTTCCTATAACGGCTGGCTTACTTGGTTGCCTATGATTTATGCTTGGGTAGCTATTCCTTTTTTAGAATTATTTATCAACCCAAATACTAAAAATTTAACTACTGCCGAAGAAGAATTGGCTAAGCATAATAAATTATACGATTATATGCTTTATACCATTGTAGTTGCACAATACATTGCCTTAGCCTATTTTTTATACTCTTTTAAAACAGCTAATTTATTGTGGTGGGAAAAATTGGGAAGAGTATTTAGTATGGGTTTATTGTGTGGTACATTTGGTATAAATGTTGGGCATGAGCTTGGACATAGAGTAAACAAATTTGAACAATTTTTAGCTAAATCGCTTTTATTAACATCGCTATATATGCACTTTTTTATTGAGCATAATAAAGGACATCATAAAAATGTAGCTACGCCAGAGGACCCTAGCAGTGCTAGATACAACGAACCTATTTACTTTTTTTATTTTAGAACAATTATTTTTTCTTACTTATCTGCATGGAAAATTGCTAATGCCGAATTAAGTAAAAAAGGGTTACCCATTTTTAGTTTAAAAAACGAAATGCTACAAACCCATATTATTCAACTAACGCTAATTGGTATTATTTATTATTTTTTTGGTGGAATGATTGTATTATACTTTTTTGTCGCCGCTTTTATTGGTATTTTATTGTTGGAAACTGTTAATTACATTGAGCACTATGGATTACAACGTACCCAAACTACCGAAGGAAAATACGAAAGAGCCATGCCCCACCATAGCTGGAATAGTAGCCATGTTATTGGTAGGATTTTATTGTTTGAATTGAGTAGGCATAGCGACCACCATTATTTGGCAAGCCGTAAATATCAAGTTTTACAACACCATAACAACGCTCCGCAATTACCTACAGGTTACCCTGGCAGCATGTTATTATCGCTAGTGCCACCAGCCTGGTTTTATGTAATGCATAAAAAAATTAAGGCAATAAAAAACCAATCCGTTTAAGAATTGGTTTAAAAAAGCACATATCCTACTTATTATTTTTTAGCATTTGCCCTAACATACGCTACTACATTTTGTTTTTCATCATCGTTTAAATTTGCTTTAATAGCCATCACTTGCATTACTGTCATCCATCTATCAGCAGTATAATCGGTTGTTACTTTTAACTGATGGCATTGGTTGCATTTTACATTGTAAATTGCTTGCCCTTTTTGTTCAATAGTAAGTTCGCCACCTCCTCTTGTTGATTTTGCAGCTTGTGCTGCAGGGTCTGCTGTTGTGGCACTTGTTGCCGTTGGTTGTGGGTTTGCTTCTGCCGGAGCTACTACACTTTCACTTGGTTTTATAACTGTAGATGAATTACTAGAACCTGACCCTATTTTTTCATTGGGTAATGATGAGTTTGAAGTTGCAGAAGGCATCATCTTTTTTGCACAACTAGCCACTACAGCACCCATTAAAAATATCAATACAATTTTTTTCATGTTTTATTTTTTTTACTAAAGTAAATGTAAATTAATTAATACTATCACTACCAAAATAATTATGTAATACTTTAGGTAATGCAATACCTGCATCTGTTTGGTTGTTTTCTAACAAGCAAGCCATAATACGGGGTAATGCTAATGATGAGCCATTTAACGAATGCACCAACTGCATTTTTCCATCTTCTCCTTTAAACCTTATTTTCATTCTATTGGTTTGAAAGGTTTCAAAATTACTAACACTACTTACCTCTAACCATTTTTGTTGTGCTGCACTATACACTTCAAAATCAAAAGTTAATGCACTGGCAAAACTCATATCACCACCGCATAAACGAAGTACTCGGTAAGGCAATTCTAAGGCAATTAATAACCCTTCAATATGATTGACCATTTGTTGATGCACTTCGTAACTTTTTTCTGGATGTACTAATTGCACCACTTCTACTTTATCAAATTGATGTACTCTATTTAATCCTCTTACATCGCTTCCAAAGCTGCCAGCCTCTCTTCTAAAACAAGCAGAGTAAGCCGTCATTTTTATAGGCAAATTTTCTTCCTTAATAATTTCATCTCTATAAATATTAGTAATAGGTACTTCGGCAGTTGGTATTAAATAAAGTGAGTCCTCTGTTACATGATACATTTGTCCTTCTTTATCTGGTAATTGCCCTGTACCATAAGCACTAGCTTCGTTTACTAATAATGGCGGCAAATATTCGGTATAACCAGCAGCTGTGTTATAATCTAAAAAGTATTGTACTAATGCCCTTTGCAATTTTGCACCTTTGCCCTTAAATAGCGGAAAGCCTCTACCTGTAAGCTTTGCCCCAGTTTCAAAATCAACCAAATCGTATTTTTTTATCAACTCCCAATGGGGTACAGCCTTGGCACTAAGTGTTGGTTTTGCACCAGCCTCTTTTACCACTTCATTTTCCTCTGGTGTTTTTCCTTTTGGCACAGATGTGTGTGGAAGATTGGGTAGTTTTATTAGTATTCCTTCAAATTGTTTAATTTTTTCATCCAACTCTATCTTAGACTTACTAAGAACTACTTTTATTAAAATAACTTCATTACGAATTTGTTCAACTTCTCCATTACCTCCATTTTTAATTAAATAAGGAATACTAGCTGATTTTGTATTTATCTGCATTTGAGCATCTTCAGTATTACTTTTTAGTTTTCGAATATCTTGATCTAACAAAAGCAATTTATCTACACTATCTACATCTGTAAAATATTTTGCTGCAATTCTTTCTTTAACAAAATCGGCATTTTGCCGTATAAAACCTATTTGTAACATCTATTTAAAAAATTTTTGTAAAGATACAAATAGAGAAACGGATTGAACAGGTTTGAGCAGATTGACACAGAAATATTCATTTTAAATTCGCTATATCAGTAAAATCCGTGTCTCTATACTAACTTTGCACTATGCAACAAGCATTAGAAGATATATCTATACGTTGGTTAAAACTTCGGATTAAATTAAAAGAACAGTTTGGTATAAAGCCGGATATGGATGGCGTTTTATTTTTAATTGGCATACAAGAGTTTGGTAGTGGTAAACAAGAGTTTACTAAAGAACAAAAGCAAGATTTAATGCATATAGCAGTATGCTCCCTATTAGCACAAAGTGGTTATTATGTATTGGATGGGTATGATGAAGAAAATTGGCCCCATTTTACACAACTAAAAGCCCTCCCCGATTTTAATATGTTTGAGCAAGAAAATTTTTTGAAAGATCATGCCCTGCTTTACTTTCAACAATTAGGATTTATTTAATGGTATCTTAAAAATTGTTACTTATTTTTGACATCTAAAAATTATTAAATAATAATATGAAATCGATTTTATCTATTTTATTGTTAGTAGTATTTATAGCTAACAGCACTTTTGCACAAGTAAAAAAAGCACCCATTAAAAAGAAAGTGGTTGCTAAAAAAACTGTAGTATTTACACCCCCAGTTATTAAAAAAGTACCGGGTACTCGTATAAAATTAACTACCGATAGTGGTGTAATTGTTTTACGCCTGTACGATGGTACGCCTAAGCATAGAGATAATTTTATAAAATTAGCCAGTGAAAAATTTTTTGATAGCCTTTTATTTCATAGAGTTATGAATAGCTTTATGATACAAGGTGGCGACCCACAAAGCAAAAATGCCCCAGCCGGTACAATGTTAGGCAATGGCGATGTTGGTTACACAATACCTGCAGAGTTTGATACCAATTATTGTCATAAAAAAGGGGCTTTGGCTGCCGCTAGAACAGAAAACCCTGCAAAGGCAAGCAGTGGTTGCCAATTTTATATTGTCCAAGGAAAAAAATATACGGATGAAGAGTTGAATGGTCTGGAAATGCAAATGGGCAAAAAGTTTACAGCTAAAGCAAGAAAAGCGTATAAACTGGTTGGTGGCACTCCTTTTTTAGATATGAATTACACGGTATTTGGCGAAACAGAAAGCGGACTAAATGTAATTGATAAAATTGCAAGAATGCCAGGCGACGTTGTAAACAGACCAATTGAGGATATTAGAATGAAAATAGAAATTATTAAATAGCTTTAAGGTTAGGTTTTTTAATAATTTGAAAAATAAATTATACTTCACACACAATTATTAATATCAAAAATTAAAAAATGAATTTTCCAGAAAACTTACGCTACACAAAAGACCATGAGTGGATTTTATTAGAAGGAAATATAGCCACAATAGGCGTTACCGAGTTTGCCCAAAGAGAATTAGGCGATATTGTTTATGTAGATATTAGTGCAATAGGTAAAGCCCTTGCTGCCGAAGAAGTTTTTGGTAGTGTAGAAGCGGTAAAAACAGTAAGTGATTTATTTTTGCCTGTAGCTGGTACAATTAACGAAGTTAATAAAGCTTTAGAAGCCCAGCCAGAGTTGGTAAACAGCGACCCTTACGGCGATGGTTGGATGATAAAAATGACGGTTGATAATATTGATGATGTAGCAGCTTTAATGAGTTCCGAAGCGTATAGTGCAACTGTAGCTTAACATGATATTTACGAAGAAAGATATACATAATTTTACGCCAGGCATTGCCTGGTTTTTTTTAGTGTGGTTATTAATTACCATGCCGCCAAACAATATACCTTCGATAGATAATTGGTTTAACAAAATTTACCCCGACAAATGGGTACATGCTGCCCTATTTGGCGGCTTAGTATTTTTATTTATTTTACCCATTGAAAAAATACATTTGCCTGAAAAACAAAAAGTAAACTACGCAATAAAAATTTTGCTTAGCGTAATTATATGGGGCTTAGCCACCGAGTTTATTCAAAAATATTTTGTACCAGGGCGTATGTTTGATATGTGGGATTGGGCAGCCGATAGTTTTGGAGCGATTTGTGCTTTTTGGGTTTGTAAGAGATGGGTGGTTAAGTAATTTTCAGCACAGAGAATTTGGCTTGCAGCGGTAATCCAGAGCAATATTCATCCTTCCACATTAACTCTTTTTCTTTACTTCCAGCGGTAAATTGCCCTAAAAACCGTATATTTGTATCACTTATGCATGAATTAGAAATGGAGTACAACACATCAAGAAACCATCTATCTATGAAAGAATATGGCAGACATATTCAAAAGATGGTTGAGCATGTTTTAACTATTGAGGATAAAGAACAACGACAAAAAAACGCTTTTGCCGTTATAGAATTAATGGGCTTTTTAAATCCGCATTTAAAAAATGTAGAAGATTTTAGGCATAAGCTTTGGGATCATCTTTTTTTTATTAGTGAATTTAAGCTAGAGGTAGAAAGCCCTTACCCTATTCCTACAAGAGAAACATTAAAAGCAAAGCCAGAGCGTTTACCTTATCCAAAGCGTTATCCAAAGCATAATCATCTAGGTAAAAATATTGAGCATGTAATTGATAAAGCTTTAAAAGAAGAAAACCCCGAAAAAAAGCAAGGCTTTGCAAATTCTATTGCGTATTACATGAAGCTTACGTACAGCAATTGGCATAAAGAATTAGTGCATGATGATACAATACAAGCCGAACTTTCCTCTATTACAAAAGGCGAATTAGAATTTAACAACCGCCCTTTTGTAAA
>JANNWD010000292.1:0-4173 GCA_031408315.1 Bacteroidota bacterium | reverse complement strand
CCTCACAGTCCACAACGAGGTGCAGGCACTGTTGGTTTGGTAATTGAAAAAGTAAGAGAAAATGAGGAAGATGGTTTTTTGTGGTATTGCGAAAATTGCGGTAATAAATTGTATGAAGAGTACAAAGTAATTACAGATATTGTAGCACAATTACCTCCTGTAATGGAAGGGTTTTATAGTGATGAGCATAAACGAACTTGTAGTAAGTGTGGAGGTGTAATGATGCCACCGATTAAAAAAGGCTAATAAATTAATTGGTTTAGAAAGTTTAGGGGGTTTAGAAGGTTTAGATTACTTCAACCTAAATTTTCTAAACTTTCTAAACTTTCTAAACTTGAAAATTGATATACATACTCACATAATGCCCGATACTATGCCTAACTGGGTACAAAAATTTGGCTACGGCGAATTTATACATTTAGAGCATCGCAATTGCAAAGCTTGTATGATGAAAGGCGATAAATTATTTAGAGAAGTTGACGATAATTGTTTTGATACAGATGTTCGATTAAAAGAAATGGATGAAACTGAGGTAACTATTCAAGTTTTATCTACCATACCAGTTTTATTTAATTATTGGGCAAAACCAAAAGATGGCTTAGAAACTAGCCGCTTTTTTAATGATGATATTGCAAATAAAGTAGTAAAAAATACCAACAGATTTATTGGAATAGGTACTGTACCCTTACAAGATATTGATTTTGCCATTTTAGAAATGGAACGTTGTATAAACGTATTAAAAATGCCCGGATTACAAATAGGTAGCAACATCAATGGAGAAAATTTAGGAGAAAAAAAATTCTTTCCGTTTTATAAAAGAGCAGAAGAACTAGGCTGTGCTTTATTTATTCATCCATGGGAAATGATGGGAGAAGCACAAATGCAAAAATATTGGTTGCCTTGGTTGGTAGGTATGCCTGCCGAAACAAGCAGAGCTATTTGTAGTATGGTTTTTGGCGGTGTGTTAGCTGCTTTTCCAAAATTGAAAGTGGCTTTTGCACATGGTGGGGGCAGTTTTCCATTAACTATTGGGAGAATTGAACATGGCTATAATGTAAGACCAGACTTAGTTGCAATAGATAATGCAATAAACCCAAGAGACTATATTGGTAAATTTTGGATAGATAGTTTGGTACATGATAAACATGCTATGCAATATATAATTGATGTTATGGGAGAGGATAAAATTTGTTTAGGAAGTGATTATCCTTTTCCTTTAGGGGAGCATCATCCTGGTAAAATGATTGAAGAAATGAATTTTGAAAAGGAGTTAAAAGAAAAACTGTTGTTTAAAAATGCTAATGATTGGTTGGGGAGAACGGAACGCTGATTATTATGATAGATATGATTTTTTAAGAAAAGTCATATCCAATCTTAATCATCATAAAAATCTGCGTTCAACATTTACTCATTAAACAAATTTGGATAATCGGTTATTATTCCATCAACACCCAGAGACCTTAATCGGCCTATTTCTTTTTTATCATTAACCGTCCAAGGGATAATTTTAATATTTTGTTGATGGCAGTCGTCTATTAAGTTTTGTGTAACCAATGTAAACTCTGGGCTGTAAATGGTTGGTGTAAAGCCAATATCTTTCAACTGTTTTCTAAAACTATTTTTATTAGTAGCTTCAACCAACATGGCTGTTTTTATTATTGGATAATGCTCATGTAAATATTGCAATGCTCTAAAATCAAAGCTTTGAATAATTACAAAATCTTCTAGTTTTTTTTCTTTAATAATCTTCATTAGTAACTCTACAAACTCTGCTGGTGCTGGGTGATAAATATTATCTGTGGCAGGCATTGTTTTTGTTTCAATATTAAAATATGGCATTGGTCGCCTAGCCATTATCATCCAGTTTTTTACAGAATCAAACACTTGTGATAAAAGTGGTTTGGTTACATAAAATTTTTGTTGCTGAGGAAAACGAGGGTGAGGCTTTTTACCAATATCATATTTTTGAGTTTCCTCAAATGACATATTAAAAATATTAAAATTCTTTTCATCTTTTTCTAGTATATAACTTGTTACATACGAACCAGGCATTACTGTAGTTATTTCATGATTAAAAAAAGGCTCATGGCTTAAAATAACTTGTTTATCTTTTGTAATAACTACATCCATTTCTAAAGTAGTAACGCCTAAGCCCAAAGCGTTAATCATTGCTGGTATGGTATTTTCGGGCATTAAGCCACGGCAGCCACGGTGGCCTTGTTTATCAAATTCCTTTACCGCATCTTTATTCATAGATATATTTTTTTTGCTTGATGAGCAAGATAAAATGATTAGTGATAGTACAAATAATGAGTGCTTTTTCATAGCTTAAAGATACATTTTACAACAGATTTATACATATTACGGAATTTGAAGGTATTTTACCGCAGAGACGCAAAGACGCAGAGGGAAAATTTAACAGACCGCAGTAGTTTTAAAACTACCGTAGTCGTTGCAAATAAACTGCTATTCTAAAATAAGATATGAATCTAATGCGTTGAATAAAGGTTTATAAGTACAAGGGAGTGACACAACGCTGCTTAATAGAATTACTAATGTTTATAACACAACATGCAATTTGCGATAGCAAATTTTATCCATTGCTTTGGGCTTAAGCCTAAAGCAATGGATTTTACATTATAATTTGCTGCACTTCTGTAGCTGCAATATTTGCATTTCGTTTTGCAATTTCTCTTACTGCATTTGCAGCAAAATCGTTAAAAGCTTTTTTACTAATTACATCATCGCTGACGGTAACGGGTACACCCAAATCGCCACCTTCACGTATGCTTTGTACAATGGGTATTTGCCCTAAAAATGCAATATCAAATTCATCGGCCAAATTTTTACCACCGTCTTTACCAAAAATGTAATATTTGTTGTTAGGCAACTCTTCAGGAGTAAAATAACTCATGTTTTCTACCAAGCCAATTACAGGTACTTTTAGTTGAGCTTGCCCAAACATGGCTACACCTTTTTTAGCATCGGCTAAAGCCACCAATTGCGGTGTGGTAACCACTATTACGCCAGTAACTGGTACAGTTTGTACAATGGTTAAATGTATATCTCCTGTGCCAGGTGGCATATCAATTATTAAATAATCAAGCTCTCCCCAATCCACATCACTCACAAATTGTTTTATGGCACTACTCACCATTGGGCCTCTCCAAACTACGGCTTGTTTTTCATCAATAAGTAAACCAATGCTCATTACTTTTATACCAAATTTTTCTATTGGCACAATTAATCCTTTGCCGCTTCCATCATCTTTCATTAATGGTCGTTCGCCACGAATACCAAACATTATGTGTTGGCTTGGGCCATAAATATCGGCATCCATCAAGCCAACTTTTGCACCACCAGCCGCAAGCGATAATGCCAAGTTTGCACTAACTGTACTTTTGCCAACACCACCTTTTCCACTAACTACGGCAATAATATTTTTAACACCTTTTAAAACACTTTTAGCATCTACTCTGTTGCTTGTAGTATTTGCAGTAAAATTTACATGCACAACGGCATCTTTATTTACCAAAAGCTTAATGGCGTTTTCACTAGCTGTTGCCATTTGCTCCTTCATTGGGCAGGCAGGCGTAGTAAGCACTATAGTAAAAAACACATTTAAGCCATCAATTTTAATATCCTTTATCATGTTTAGCGTTACAAGGTCTTTACCAAGGTCGGGTTCTTGTACGTTGCTAAGTGCTTTTATTATATCTTCTTGTGTCATGTTACCCCAAACCCCTAAAGGGGCTTTACTGTTTAATTGATTAAAAATCACTCAATTTATTGTTAAAATGAGTATGAATTGTGCAAATTTAAACATTAGTATCTTTACTTTGTTTTTAATTAAGGATGTTGTTTTTTTGAACAAGCATCAGTTCTTTTTTCAACATCGTTGTGTCACTCACTTGTACTGAATACCAATTGGCATCTTCAGCTTTCGAGTTAAATACACATCAATTAAAATTAAGTTGTAGATAACGCATGAAAATACTTTTACAAATTGTTATTATTAGTGGTGTATTTTTTTTATTACCGCAAAAATCAAAGGCTCAATTTGAGTCGTTTAAAGATTCGGTAGTGCAGTTGTACGGCGTAGTAATGACTGCCGATAGCCTTAAATGATTATAAAGCGTAAGCATAATTGTAAAAGGAAAAAAACGTGGCACC
>JANNWD010000291.1:0-1733 GCA_031408315.1 Bacteroidota bacterium | reverse complement strand
TTGCCAGCGCATTTTCAGCCGCTCGGCAAGCGGAGCGAACGCAGCTGTCAGCGCGTCGTTATCTGGCGCGCCGGGCAGAGCCGCAAACACCACCCGCATGAAAAACTCATTGTCGTCGCGGTCATTATACTGCTGCGATTCCAGAATGTTGCAATTGTGATTGGCAAGAAAGCCGGACACAGCCGCGACAAGGCCGGAGCCGTCGGGGCAGGAAAGCGTGAGGGTGTAGTGTGCTCGCATCAGCAACCCACGTCCGTTGGCAGCTTCATCTTCTTCACCAAAGCCTTGATACGTTCAACGTCGAAAACCTCGTATTCATCGTTTCGTGTTGTCAGTGAAGGCGTGGCAACGCCTCCTGTGCAGCAAAAACAAATTGCAACTTCGCCAAGTTTCTTGCCCTTCGCGTCGTAATAGCGAAAGAAATGGTGGGGTATGAAGCAGGCATCGGTCCCTTCACCGGGATAGTCTTTACCGGCCGGTCGGACGGTCACAGACTTTTTGACTGATTGTTCGAATTCCTGTCGCTCCGATGTGGTGAGATCAACACCATCGGGTTTGGTCGACACTTCTACGCCATCTAAAAAGCTGTTCTTGATAAGCAAATTGACCCGAGCTGCCAACGGATAAACGGTTATAGGTTCCAGTCTGGTAACCGGTGGCCGTTCGTCTCGAGCTTCGACCTTGGGCGCTGATATCAGATTGCGCAAATAGTCTTGCGCAAACCAGACATTGACCATTGCAAGCAATACAACCGCCAATATCAGCAGCCGACGCCGTGCCATCAGATAATCCCCACAGCCTTACCCGCGCGTTCAAACCGGCCGAGGACATCCTGAACCTGCTCGGCAGTGTGTTCGGCACAGAGCGAGCAGCGTAACAGTGTCATGCCCGCTGGCGTTGCAGGTGGTCGAGCGAGGTTGACGTAGAGGCCTTCTTTCAGCAGGGCCTCCCACATCATCGCGCCGCGTTCTAGATCGGGCATGATGACCGCGATGATCGCCGACTGCGGCGTTTCGGTGCCAAGCTGAAAACCCAGATCGCGTAGGCCTTTGTGCAATGTCTTGCTGTTTTCCCACAAATGCGCGCGTTTGTTGCCGCCGTGCATCAGCTTACGGATCGACACCGCGCTTGATGCCATCACGCTGGGCGGCAAAGCGGCCGTAAAGACATAGGGGCGGCAGACGAGACGTAGGATTTCAAACTTTGGATGGTTCGATACGCAAAAGCCGCCAACGGTGCCGACCGACTTTGAAAACGTGCCGATGATGAAATCGACATCATCCAAACAGCCCTGTTCTTCAGCAACGCCGCGACCATTTTCGCCGATAAAGCCCATGCTGTGCGCTTCATCGACCAGCACCATTGCGCCCGCTTCTTTAGAAATACGGATCATTTCCTTTAGCGGCGCGACGTCACCGAGCATCGAATAGACGCCCTCTAGGATCACCAGCTTGCCCGCTTCGGGGGGGAGGCGCTTCAGCCGTTTTTCCAGCGCTTCGATATCATTGTGGCGGAACGCGACGATTTCGGCATCGCCCATTTTGCAGCCATCATAGATCGACGCATGGCTGTCGATATCAAGGATGATGTAATCGCCTTTGCCAGCGATGGTGCTGATGATGCCAAGGTTTGCTTGATAGCCTGTTGAAAAGACCATCGCGTGGTCCATATCGTAAAATTCGCGCAACGCCGCCTCAACATCGCGGTGCGGGCTGAACGTGCCGTTGAGGACG
>JANNWD010000290.1:0-5278 GCA_031408315.1 Bacteroidota bacterium | reverse complement strand
ACTTTCCGAGTATGACTTTGCAATTCTGGATTGTCCCGCTTCCTTGAGTCTTTTGCACATTAATGCACTCCTTTTCGCCGAAGAAATAATTCTCCCCGTCAGATCCGAGGTATGGTCGTTTGAAGGTGTAGAGCAGATTCTTAATTCGATGAATGAAATGCAGGAGGTTTTCGGCTATCAACCCAATATATTAGGGGCTTTGCCAACGATGGTTGACAACCGGTATAACTTGTCGCGGGAGGTTCGGGAACTGCTCGTCGAATCGTTCGGTGAAGACCGGGTGTTGCCGCCGATCAGAACAGACAGCAACATCTTGAATTCACAAAAATCGAATCAAACAATTTTTGAATACGCTCCGCGTTCAAGGGCGGCGGATGATTATCGCAATCTCGCCGAAATCGTCGTTAAACAAGTAATCGGACACAGAGCGAAGAAGAAACAAAAAGGTAAAGGAGGCTCAGTAAACTAGTGGCAAATAAAGAGAAACAATCAACACAAAAGAAAGCAACACAGGAAACTTGGCGCAAACCTTTACAGGTTCCGCCGCGCTCAAACGCAATGCGTAATTTCTATCAGGGAAGCGAAGAAAATCCGACTTCAACCGTCAGTAATCACGAAGCCTCAACACCAAAATTGGCTGAAGATGAAGTCGCCATACATCAGCCTGCACAAAAGGAAAAGGTTAAAATTACTGAGAAAAACCTCGAAAAAGTAAAAGCTGAGTCAAAATCTCAGAAAGAAAAGAATGAATTTCAAAGTAGTCGGGAATCAGTTCCAAATTCAATTTCCAGACAACCGAAAAAACTAACCGCAGAAGATTTGACTATTTTATTGGAATTTGAAATTGAAGATTTGTTTGATGTTAATGAATTACTGCGCGGAAAATCGTTGGAAATGTATCAAATCCTTATTCAAGGCAGGGATGAAAAAGGACGTTATAAAATTACCCAACCCGAACTGATGAAACGAACCGGAATCAAAAACCGGCGCACTTTCTATAAACATGAACAATGGTTGATAAATTTGCACCTTCTCGAAAAAAGACATCTTCCGGGCGATCATAAAGGCGTAGTTTACCGCATTTTTGAAATTTCCGAAGTGTTGCCCGTTCCAAGCGAATTGGTGGAGCAGTTTGAAAAAATTCTTAAAGATTTTGAATAATGCTCAGAAAATTAGTTTAGAAATTAACTGAAATGTATTCAATAAAAAAAGAAAAGCAAGCTATAAGTTGTTTGATTTCAACAATAATTCTCTAAATTTGGAGATTTCCAAACGATGATTAGTTTTTACTTAATAAACATCGTTTTTAAAGAATCCCGGCAAGAGATATTTAGTGATTCATACCATTCCGAGGGAGAAATTTCAGTTATCGCCAAATTTTGTAATAGAGCGTCGTCAATCCCTTTGACGCGCTTATCCCAAGTCAAAACTTTGATTTGGGGTTGATATTGATATTTTTCGCTATCTTGAAAACGAAGTTTTATCAGTTTGAGTATAGCTCGCGCCACGAATATATTTTCAGTTCCATCTCCGTCAAAGGCGAGGAAAAGCGGATGAAATCGTGTTGCCCGGATAATTTCTTGAGCCTGACAGGTCACTCCGCCAACTGCCAGAATATTAAAATCAGATTTGAAAAATTGAGTGGTTTCAGCTTTAAGTGCGCCTTCCGTAATCAGAAACGGGATTTCTGAAATTCCTTTTTTGTATCTGACAAAATGAAGCGGAGAACCGGAACTAATGCCGCCCGATTTTTCTGGAGTTGAAAACCACAAATAACGCAAGCTGTTATCGCGCAGTTTTTGTCCCATAAAGCGGATTTGACACGCCTGAATTCGATTCTTTTCATCCCGATAAGGAATCAACAGCATTGGACAATTAAAATTCTTTTCCTGCCAAATTTGAACTTGGTCTTTCTTATTAACCCAAAACCCCGGAAGACCTCCAACAGAGGATTTTTGTTTCCTGACATAATCGGGAAATTGACGGCAAATTGAATTGCGAATAACTTTGGCGATTTTTCGCCGCTCATTTTGGTTTTGTGGAAGACTTCCGTAATTTTCAAAGTCGAGAATTCTACGCGCCCGCAGACCTTTTATTCCGTTGATAATTTCATCTGAATTGACAGCGGGAGAAAGAGCAATCAATTTTCGATAAACAAAATCTCTGATTTCGATTGGAGCTAATTCCGCTTTTTTGGGTGGAGGTTTGGAAGGGAAGGGAAGTGGCGTATCAGCGAAAAGTAATTTTTCGTGATAGAAAACTCCCCATCCCGTGCGGCTTACGCGGTCGGCGTTATCAACGATCCGGGCGCAAAATGATATTTTTGTGTCGGGCGTATAACTACACCAATCAGGCTTTCCGCAAATTAAACAGGTTCTGTGGCGGCTGACACGCTTATATTGAAAGTTCACACAATTCTTTTTTAATATATATAATTTATTCCCGATTATTTGCCGCTTTTTTGTTGGGTAAAAATCAAGTTAAATTTTGTGCCCGGAGTTTAATATTTGGGTTTCATTTCTTCCAGCCGGCGATCCATATCTCTGAAAAATCCGCTGACGACCGTTGACATCATTCTCAAATGGGCGGCTTCAGTAGCGGCGGTTTGATTGATGGCGGCGGCTTCGATGCGTCCTTCAAAATTTAATTGATTGGCTTGTTTTTCCAGTCCCGCCGATTTATTGATGCCGGTAAGTTGAATACCTGCGCCTTGCCTGGCAGAGTTGGCGGCAATTTGGCTTCCGGTATTGATCGCGCCGACGGTTTCCGTGGCTTGCTGCTGAAAGGCGGAATTCACCTCACCCTGATAATTAGTGGAAGCCTCGATCTTTTGGTCGGTAATGATCTGCGTGTTTTCATTTTGCAGATTAGTCGTTTCCATGGTCGTGGTATTCATTGAATTGGTTGATTTTTGTAAAACGTGTTGGTCATTTTTCCAATCGTAAAACTCGAAGCCTTTTCTGATCGGCAGACTCGTTCCGGCGATTTGACTGCCGCCCGGAATCGCCTCATATTTCATCATCCCGAACTGCTGGTTGGTCGCTTGGGAGCGGAGACTGTTTTCTTTGGCTCCATCGAGAATCCGGCTTCTTTGCGTTCCAAGGGCGTCAGCATTCATCCCGGCAATCTCGCGCCGCGTTGCTGCCTGACTGCTTGCCATTCCAAAGGTTTTATTGGCATTAGTGATAAGGGTTTGGGTAACCTGATTGGCGCGGACCTGTCCTAAACTGCTCACCAAACCGCCTTCGACACCGGCGACACTCGAAATGCGCCGGGCTTCAGTTGACACGTTGGCGGCTTCAAGCGATTTTTTTGCCCCCTGTTGTTCGGCATTAGAAATTCCCTGAATCTGCGTGTTCTCGGCTTGACGGTTAAGGGCGGCTCCGGCGACGAGTCCGTAAGTCTCCAGTGCCGTGCCGACGCTCGATAACATCCAGCCCATCGAGATCTGCGACACGCCCTCAAAAACCTGCCCGCGCAGCACACGGTAACTGAGCCACGGCACGAGAATAAAGCACAGACTCGAAACAAAGAATAAAAGCGTGATGATCAAGGCACTCGTTCCCGGATCATATGCCCCGCTGGTGATGACCTGCGCCGTCTGTGCATCGAGCGTAAAAACCGGCTCGTTGTTATAGATCGAAAGCCCGATCAGCCCGATACCGTAAGCCACATAGAGTGTCACTTCCTTAACCAGCGGAAAAGCGAACGAAAAGGTCGCCACGCCCCAGCAAAACGGGTAAAAGATGGAAGAGGCAAACTTTTCGTCAAAGCCGAAGGCGGATAAAACGGGGGCGGCGAGTTTTAAGCCGATCAAAATAAATAGTCCGGCAATCGCCAAAAACAAACCGCCGAATTTGATAATGTTTTGCGAGATGACCATCACGGTGAACAGGCGCGGCATATTCCAGCCGAGCACATTCAATTCGGCGGTGATGTCATTGACGCTTGATTCTTTGTCAAAAATGATACCGACTAATCCCGGTTCGCCGTTCGGCAAAGTTTCCGCCAGCAGTGCGTTCGGATCGGACACGGCAAAATTATTTTTGACGTATTGGATCATCTTCAGGTCAAATTCGCGCACCAGATCACGGTTAAAACTTTTAACGGGGCGGGCAAAGAATTTTCCGGTCACGGTCAGAGCGTCAATGATAAAGGGACTCGCGCCGATGACGACCATAAAGATGATGGTGCGAATCGCCCACCGCGTGAGTTGTTCGGGTCCGATCCCGTTATTGTCGCTGAAGCGGCGAAAAAAGCCGATAATGAGAACAAAACTGGCGATGATCCAGGCAAAGAAGGTCAGCATCGGCATCATCGGTTTGATGATGACATCGAGCAGGGACTTGAACAGCCATTCCTGCCCGGTTTTCATCATATTGGTGATCTGCCCGCTAAACCCCGGAGCGGGCGGTTTCGGCGTGGTGATCGGACTGGGAACCGGGGATGCCGTCGGAGTCGCCGGATAGATGTTTTCAAATTGCTCGAGCAACGGAATAGGGCTGCCGTCAAGCGGCGGCATAAATGGCGAGTTCGGGTTGATCGGCAAGATCAGATCATTGCCCGTAATAGGTTGTCCGTTGATCGTTCCAACCGTTGTTTGTCCTTCCACGCGAGGCGGCGAGATACGGGGCGCACGCTGAGCAAAAATGTTCACGCCGCCGCCGATCAAAACAGTTAGAAGAAGTAGTGAAACGGTACATTTTCCGGTAATTTTATGCTTTTTTTGGTTCCTCATGGGCTAACTCCATTTTCTCTCTCGATATAAATAAGTAGGGTAAATAATCAGGGCAAATTATTGTCGTAGATCTCTTCACGCCAGACATCATATGTTTCCAGTTCCTGCAAAAACTCATCGCTTGCCCGCGTGATGCTCGTCATCATCTCACCCGTCCGGCGGATCTCTTCGCCGAATTTCGTCATTTGCTCGATCTTTATCCCATATTTGACAAACTTTTCCTGGATCTTGGCTTCCAGATCTCTCAGTTGCCCTTCAACGGTCGAGATCCGCAGATTGACCGCCAGCATCTGATCGATCAGAGACTGGACACCATCACGGTCGGCTTCCGGGTTGGCTTCAATGTCCCTGATTTGGTCGGCGATCTTTTCCCGTTCCTCATACAGTTTGGCGAGATCGAGCAGCATTATTTCCCGGTCATAGAGCATTCTTTCGAGTTCGGCATCGAGTTTGGCAAGCCGTTCCAGATTTCGCAGTTCGGCATCCGCCTGCCGCCCGATCGAGTGGCGCAAAAAATCATCCAGATCGCGCTTGTCGGCA
>JANNWD010000289.1:0-1503 GCA_031408315.1 Bacteroidota bacterium | reverse complement strand
CACGGTCGTGACGGTCAGGGTGGACCCAGTGCGCAGCCAGCGGTAGCTCAGCGGCGGCGCCCCCGTGGCGGTCACGCTCAAGAGCACGCTGCTCCCTTGCAGCACCGTGTTCGTCCGGATCGGCACCACCACCCCGGGCTTGAGCAGCACAAAAATCAACGCGTTCGAGCTGAGGGTGGAGCCGTAGTTGTCCGCGGCCACCACGGAGTAGTTGCCGTGATGGTTGGTCACGTTCGCCCCGGTGAAACTGTAGCTGGCGTTGGTCGCGTTGAGGAGGTTCGTCCCCTCGAAGCGCCATTGGTAAGTGACCGGGCCGGTGCCCACGGCCAGGGAGTTGATGGTCACGTTCGTCCCCGGCAGCACGTTCTGGCTGGCCGGTTGCGCCGTGAAGGAGATCGGAATAATGACGGTGAGGGTGGCGTTGGAACTCAGCACAGAACCGCCGCTGTTGAAAGCGAGGAAGCTGTAGGCACCGGCCTGGCTGGGCTGGATGTTGGTCAGCACGAGGGTCGAGTTGGTCGCGCCGGGAATGACGCTGCCGTTGAAACGCCATTGATAGGTCGCGCTCGATCCGCTGACCACGGCGGTGAAGTTGGTCGTGCCAAACACATAAAGCGTGGAGGAGCCACTGGTGCCGCCGGCGAAAACGGTGGCGTCGGCCGGCTGCTGGGTGACCACCGGGCTGGTGCCGCCGATGAAGGCCACGCCCGGTCCTGCTCCGGCTGCGATCCAGTTGGTCGCATCATTACCGAAGTCGCCGACCACGATGCGGTGCAGGGAGGCTCCCGCTCCGTCGGCCACAGCGTCCCACGGTGCGACGTCGTGATAATGCACGCGCTCCACGAGCACGAAGGAGAAGTTCGTCGGGTTCGAGGTATCGGGCTTGTGCAGTTCGAGGTTGTCCTCGGAGTTGTCGAGTTGACCACTGTACGGCCCGACGATGCCGACGTTCGTGTCGAGGCCGTAGCGGCCGCGGAAGTTCGCCAGCGCGGAGGCGTTGGTGGCCGGATCAAAGCTGACCACGATGAGGAAGCCGCCGGCGGGAATGGTCGTGTTGGTCGAGAAGGCGAAGTCCACGGCGTTGCGCAGTTCCCAACGGTTGGTCGGATAGGCCGCGTCGTAGAGCGGCACGGGGTTCGCGGAGATATTTTGCAGCTCAATGTATTCGTTCAATGAATCGTCCACCGCACCCGCGAGGTCGGGCGGATGATACATGATTTCGGAAATGGCGATCGGTCCGACCCGTGGAGCGGAGTTCGTGGCGTTGAGGGTGTCGGCGGCTTGCGCGACGAAATTCTCGTCCCCGTCGCTCGTCACGTAACGGCCGAAGTTCACGCCCGTCTCGGAGTCCGCAAAGGTGTAGCCGTGATAATAGCCGGTGAGGTTGCCGGGTCCGTCGGCGGAGAAAAGATAGGCATCATCGCCCTTGGCCCCGAAGGCGAAGCCCGTGCCACCGGGATTGAATTGCGCCTCGGTGAAGACCACGAAGCCGCCGGGCGCGAG
>JANNWD010000288.1:0-6968 GCA_031408315.1 Bacteroidota bacterium | reverse complement strand
GTAATTGTATTTTGTTTTGCGTTTATAGCCATTTGCGTTGCTGTACTTACTGGTTTATTTGCATCGCTGGTGTTATCTACATTACCTAAACTTACTGCTGTTTTATCTAGTGTTGCTAGGGATAAATCGCCACGTAAATATTGCGCTGTGGTACCTGTGGTAATTGTATTTTGTTTTGCGTTTATTCTATTGCTTAGGCTGGTAGTATCAATTGTAGTACCACCGCTACCTATTGCAATACGCAAAGCCGCTGTACTATCGTTTAACCTTTGCTGGGTGCTATCTTTTGCTAATTGTGCAAGCACTTGACCTGTTTGGGCATTTGCATAAACAGATGTAAAAAAAAGTAGTAAAAAAAATATCTTTTTCATTAATTTATTAAATATGTTTTAGTTGCTATTCTCTTACCGCTTATAGCCTCAACTTTATAATATGTGTAACCATTATCAATAAACGTTGATGCTATTGCATTTACGCCATTAGTTTGAGAATAAAACTCTTTTACTTTTATAAAAGGTGTAACTAGCGAATTGCTACCACTCACTACTACACGCCTTCCCTTAAAACTTAAATTGAGTTCTAAATTAATTCCTACTTTTTTTAATGATAAGTTATAGGCTTTTCCTGTAAAATCTGCAAACAAACTATCGGTTAACGGACATTCCAAAAGTGCGTCTAAAGTGTACGTTTTACCTATGGTGCTTGTGTGTAAACTATCTGGTCCTAACACAAATGGAAATGGTCTGTACCCTACAATACTATCGTACAGTTTTATGTACATTCTTGCTGTATTACGGTTATAGTTAGCATAAAGCCAATTATTAAACTTTACTGTACTATCGTGGTAGGTTTGTGCTGTTATTGGATTTATAAAAGTCCTTTGCCTCGCATAACCGTCTGTAAAAATAAATTGAACGCCTCTTGCCTTTAAAGTGTCTGCTACATTTCTGTAACAATCTATTACAGTATCGCAAGGCATCCCATTGGTAATTTCATTGCTTTGTGCTGAAATTATTACTAAATGTGGGTTTACTTTTAAAACGCTATCTACTAGCCCAAAATTGTACTCGTAGTTTGTAAATCCCCAAATACGCCCTGTAATTTTTCTTGCATCAATACTACCTATTGTTCTAGCACCTAAAGTATTTATTTGGTACAAAATAACGGTTTTGCCCGTAAAGTTTCTCATACGTGCTGCATATTTTCTATGCCAAAGGCTATCACTGCCGCCGACTAAATCGCCGCCAACTTGTGCAACATGGCTGCTGCCAACTACAGCTATCCTAAATGTATCTTGCGCCTCTGTTATTACAAAAGCTAGTATAAAAAATATGGTTGTTCCTAATTTTTTCATTTTATAAAATAAGCCAATTGCTGCCTGTGCTTTGTACTGTTAATGCTAATGGTGTTGTAATAGTTTGTGTGGCTAAACCATCTATTTTTTCGGCACCATTGGCAGCCAAAGTAATTGTAGTAGCACTACCACTATTTTTTATTACGTAGATACGCCCTGCTATACCTACTGCCGTTGGAAGTGTAATAGTAAAACTGTTAGCTGTACAATTTACTGTATAATCTGTATTAGTAATAGTGTATGTTGCGCTTACACCTATGTACGGTAAAGAAAAAGCACCATTTAAAAAAGTAGTACCTAATACTTGTAATTTATGTGTAGGCGAAGTTGTGCCAATGCCTATATTTCCACTCAATCCAGTAATCCACGTTACACCACCACCACCAATAGTTAAAACATTGGATGCTGTAATATCTGTTTGATTAATTAGAGAGCCTATACTTGTATTATTTGAGCCAGTTGTGATACCACCTGAACTTGTGCCCACTATTGTATTATTGCTACCTGTTACTGCACCCCCTGTCATTGCACTCCTGCCTATTGCAATATTACCAGCACCTGTTCCAACGCCTATACTCATTACATTCCAGCCAATACCTATATTATATAAACCGCTGCCCCACGTACCCATTGCATTTTGACCTATTGCAACAGTTCCGCCTGCTGTGGTAGCATCTCTTAAAGCATCCGAACCTACAGCAACATTTGCAGCACCACTAGTTAATGTTTTTGCAGCTTGCCAACCTATAGCTGTATTTCCTAAAGATGCAGATGTACTGTTTGCTAAAACATCTATTCCAACTGCTGTATTTTTAACATAACCAGTAGTTCCACTTCTGCCAACTAATAAGCCATTTATCAAAACATCGCCGCTTACATCTAATTTTTTGGTTGGTAACACATTTCCTATACCAACGTTACCAGCATTGTTATTGTAAATATTTGAGCCGCTTAAAGTCCATCGGCTAACGCTACTACTAAATGTATTAAAATCTGCTGCACTTAAATAGCCGTCATTTACTGCACTGGCTTGTGTAATATTAATTGTATCGCCAATTTTTGTTAGTGGTAAATCAACAATTAGTGAGCCGCCGCCGCTACCTACACTATCTTTAAAAGCAAATAAACTAATATTATTTTTTACTTGAAAAACGCTATCTGTACCAGTTTTACGGTAAATACTTGTAACGTAATCGTTGCTTGTGTTTGTGGTGGTACCGCCTTGTATTCTTATTTCATCAATTTGTATTTGATTGGCAAAAGTGCCACTAAAATAAATACTTATGCCCTCTATACTTTCGTTTGCGCTTACGCCTGTTTCGCTAAAAAGTACGGTAACATCTTGATAAACGTTTATTAAATTTTTATTAAATCCATTGCTTATTGTTAGTGGCTCAATAATTAATGGTGTAAACTGTGTTACCCTAGGAAATACTTTTATATTTTGGCTAGCACTAAGGGGTGCAGATAATTTTATTTTTAAATTAATAGCTGTAAATGCTCCTATTTGAAATGCTGTAGTATCGTAATTTAAAACATAATCTACACCGCTTGCAAATACTGTAGATTTTAAGCCGCTGTAGGGGCTTACTAAATAATTAAAATTACTTGTACCTGTGCCAATGGCTGATGTGATCCATTCTACGTTTTCATCGAACACTAGTTTTGTATTAATGCCGCTGGGTGTTGTACTTGCCGCATTTATTTTTACAAAAGTTAAATATAATTGGTTGGCTGGGTTTGTTTGCGGTTGCTGTGGGTTTGCATTGGCTACGCCTGTAATTTTTATTACATTACCTGTAGTATCTAGCCCTATAACATCTATACGTGGTAGGGTAGGGTGTGCTGCATTTAATGTAATATTTTGAGATGCACTATTATACTCTTTGCTATTAATTACGTACGATGCTGGTGTTACATTAAAAGTAAGCCCTGTTTGCCATGTTACGTAACCGCCTGCTATTCTACCATTACGTAAAAGGCTATCGCTTCGGTAATTTGGTGTTAATGATTTATACCATACGCCTTTTAATTTAAAGCTATCGTTTGCAATAACTCTATTAGCTGCTAGTGTGCTTGTGGTTTGGGCTGCTGCTGTAAAACTTAGTAGCAATAAAGCTACTATTAATTTTAATTTCATAATTTTTTAAATATTTAAATATTTATTCCAATCAATGTTAGTCTTGCATTAGGCGTTAAGCCTGTTACAAAAATTTGCGCTTCTGTATTGTAGGCTTTTTGTATGTTTATGGTATGTACTTGATTAGCTATTACTACTACATTATCTTCGTACTCTACACCGCCGTTTGTTATACCTGCACTTACTACAATACTTGCTGTATCTTGTACTAAAATAGCTAGTACAAATAACCTTGCTGGTACGGTAAAAGTTGATACTGTACCCACTTTAGAAACATCTACCCCTTGTAGTAAACGTTGTACTATATTACCTGTTAGTGTTATTGCTCCCATTTGTAATTGATATAAGTTTCTATTAATGAAAAAGAGCCGCCGCCAGTAATATTGGTAGGGTGGTTAAAAGTTACCTCTAGCTGTGTGTTGTTTTCAAACTCCACCTGTACGCCGTTTTCTGCCATTTGGTAAACCATAGCAAAAACATTTGTAGCATCAACCCCAAACTGTTCGTTATTATAAAAATACTGCCCTCCATTTACTTGCATAAATTCGGTGCTTGTATTTTTTATTATCCACGCTGGGGATTTTGGCTTAATTTTTACATTGCCACTATAAGGCGTAATAACTGTATTTGTTACTACTATTAATTTTCGTTTTGTTAATTGCTTTGCCATCTGTAATTTATAAATGTTTCTACTACTACTGCTTTATTTATACTACCTTTTGTACCGTTAGATATAAAAGAAACATCGTACTGGGTATTATTTTGTATTTGTAGTTCTACGTTGTTTGCTGCCATTTTAGCTGCCGAGCCGTACAATATAGATAGGTCGGTATTAAACCCATCCGAAAAACCTAATTTGGTATTGCCATTTATTACTAATGTACTTGTGCCAATATTTGTAATGCCAAACATTGCACCCCTAGGCTTAATTTTTACATCTTGTGCGTAAATATTTATTACCGTATTAACTGATACTATTAGCTTTTTCACTTGTCTTTACTTATTAAAAAAAAAATAATGCTGTTAGCAATAATGTACCTGTGGCTAGTGTAGCCGCTTTTACTATAGTGGTATCAATTACCTCAATGTGCAAATGGGGTCCACTCCAAACCTTTTGCAATGGTGGCTTTACTCGTTCATCTAAAACCCTGTACCCTTTACTTTGCATAAATTTTATAAACTCTAAAACCTGTGCATTTGTTTTATCTCTTGTACGTACATCAATAGCCAAACCTTTGCCATGCTTACTGCCGCTATTGTGCTTGCCGCCTGTAGTGCTGGTAACAAAAAAGTTTTTACTTTGTGCAAGTGCTACCATGGTATTTACGTGTACCATATTTATTTTAGTGGCTTCCATTGTTACTGTTTATTGGTTAAAAAAAAATACCTAGTACTAATAAAAAAACACTACTGCTTGCTACTGCAATTGTTTTACTATAATCGTTTAGGCGGTTTAATACACCTCTTTTACTTTTTAGGTACAAGATGCTTTTGCCTTTACTATCTTTATTTAGGTACTTATTATTATAGTGCAATTCTCTTTTTAACCAAAGCTGCTCGTACACTTTAGCTGTATGTGTGTTTGAAACATTTATTACCTGTGGGGTTAAATAACTTTTATTGGTAGCAGTATTGGTTACAATACTTTTTGCAACATCGTTCATAGCCATTACCGCAACGGCTGGCTTGTGAAAATAAAAATCAAAATAAAAACTTGCTAAATCTTGGTTTTTTAATAACTCTGCCCTGCTTGGTACCCAGTACTTTAATTTCATTGTATCTTCTACAATTTTATCTAGTATTGGGTTGTTTAAATGTGTACCATCTTTTATTGCACCGTATTGTTTTTTATACGCATCTACAATAACCCATCCTTTCCAGTTTGGGTTATATTTTCTATCTACACCGCCATAAGTTTCGCCGCTGGTGCCGTATGCTTTTGCATAGCCTCCCTCCCACTTTTTTGTTTTTACTCTTGCTGCTGCTAAGTTTGACATTAGTTATTTTTATTTAAAATTTTTACACCAAAATAAACGGCTGCACCTATTAGTAAAAGGCTTTGGGCTTTGTCAAAAATACTTTCTCTGTTTTCTGTGGCGGTTTCTTTTGCTGCATCTTGCGCCTTGTTTATATTTTTATCAATTTCGCCGCTTAACTCTTTGCCTTGTTGTGGTGTTAGTTTACCTGCCGTTACATCTTTTTGTATTAATATTTTTGTGCTGGTTCTAAATTTTTCTAAATCGTTATTGCTATCGATAGCTTTCCACCTTACTACTTCTTCTGCAATTTTTGGCAAAGTCCATGCTGCTAAACCTGCCACTAATACTATTACCGCAATTATTAATAATGGTGCTATGCCTATGCCACTTACATTGCCGCCATTGCTCCATTGTACGTTTACGCCTTTCATGCTACGTATTTGCCGCTCCATATTATTTAACTGTAAAACGCCTTGGTTAAATAACTGTTGCTCGGTTGGTGTTAGTTTGCTTTTTTTACTTAGTTCGGTTAAAAAAGTGCTTAAAAAATTGTACTTATATTTTACTACTTGTGCTACCCTGTACAGTTCATCAATTTTTGCAACTTTATCTTTAGTAGTTTTTATTACTGTAGCAGTAATTGCAAAGTATCTATTATCTAATACGGCATAGTAGTAGCCGCTACCATCGGTTTTTTTAAAGCGTATTGGGCAAGTAAAGCCAGCTTTTGTTATTTGTGTTTTTATCCACTCATAAGGTGCGTTTACCCATTTATTATAAAATGGCATATAGTAATAAAAATCTACATCAATACCCATGGTTTCGTTACCTGTGGTATTAAATTTTATAGAGCCTGTGGCGGTTTGTTTTTTTGTAGAGTAACCATTTAAGTAAGCCCATTGCATCATTGCTGTACTTAGCTTATCGTAATAGTTCCAACCGCCTACTTGTTTGAATTTGTAAACTGTAGGGGCTATAAAAGCATTATTTTTAGCATACCTTTTTCCATCTTCTGCTAAATTTTTTAAATCTTCTTGTGTTACTATTTCGCCAATTGTTGCCATTTTATAAAAATTTTAAAGCCATATCTATTTTGGCTGGTTCGTTTGTTATTGTATTAGTTAATTTTACTAATACCTCTAACCACTTATCGGGGTATTGTTTTGCTAATGCTCCGCAAAAATCTTCAATTACTTGTTGCACTTTTTCGCTTACTTCATCGCTTACTACTTCTGCCTCTTGTACATGGTTATTTTGTATATCTTCATCGCCTGTGCCATGTACTGCGCTTACTACTGGTATTGCTTTAGGGAAAATTTCGCCTAGTATGCCGCCTAGGTGTGGTGCCAATCCGCTTATTAATTTATTAATGCCGCTTTCGCTTTTTTCTCTTAACTCCTTTACTTCTTTTTCTAACTCGATTTTTTCTTCTTTCACTTTTTTAAACTCTTGCTGTTGCATAAGTTCTTTAAACTTTTTATCTGCAATTACTTGT
>JANNWD010000287.1:0-13959 GCA_031408315.1 Bacteroidota bacterium | reverse complement strand
GGCTGGAGCCATGATGGGAGCAGTAAAACGGCTAGGGAAATGAGGGTGAAATTGAAACAATAAGTTGCATTTTTTGTTTTACAAAATGTAAACAAAAATTGCGACTAAACAAAGTGCATTTAATTCCATTTTCTTAGCGTTCTTTGTTAACTTAGTTCCTTTGTGTGAAATATTATGGCAAAAACAAAAAAATCTATCCAACCAACAATCCAACAACAAGATACGATTGAAGTATTTGGTGCAAGAGAACACAATCTCAAAAACATCAACATATCTATTCCAAAAAATAAATTAGTTGTATTTACTGGTGTAAGCGGTAGCGGAAAATCTTCCTTAGCTTTTGATACAATTTATAACGAGGGGCAACGCCGCTATATGGAAAGCTTTGGCGCTTATGCAAGGCAGTTTGTAGGCGATATGGAACGGCCCGATGTTGATAAAATAACAGGTTTATCTCCCGTAATTTCTATCGAACAAAAAACAACGAATAAAAACCCACGGAGTACAGTAGGCACAGTTACCGAAGTGTACGATTTTATGCGTTTACTTTTTGCCAGAATTGGAGAAGCATATAGTTACAACACAGGCAAAAGAATGGTGAAGTTTAGCGAAGAAGAAATTACCCAAAATATTTTTGAAAATTTTGAAGGACAAAAAATAAATATTTTAGCTCCATTAGTTAGAGGAAGAAAAGGACATTACAGAGAATTATTTGAAGAGGTAAGAAAAAAAGGATTTTTAAAAGTAAGGGTAGATGGAGAAGTAAAAGATTTAGTACCTAAAATGCAAGTTGATCGCTACAAAATTCATGATATAGAATTGGTGGTTGATAGATTGCCAGTGAATGATGATATGCGTTTACGCCTTAGCCAAAGCGTACAAAAAACGTTGCAGTTAGGAAAAGATTTAATGTTTGTATTGATAGAACAAACGAATAAAATTAAGCAGTATAGTAAGTTATTAATGTGTGAAGATACTGGCATTAGTTACGAAGAACCCTCACCCAATGCGTTTTCCTTTAACTCTCCGTACGGTGCTTGCCCTACTTGCAAAGGTTTAGGAAATGTGTATACGATTGATATGGGTGAAGTGTTACCCGACAAAAGTAAATCGGTAAAAGAAGGCGGTATTGTGCCTTTGGGAGAGGAGAGGAGTGCAAGTGTGTACCAACAGATACAAGCATTTGCAAAACAGCATAAAATAAATTTAGCAAAAGCAATTAACGAATTAACAGATGAGCAACTTAGCCTTTTGTTGTATGGCAATAAAGGAATTAGTGCCGATTTAGAAATGGATATGAGTGACGAAACTGTACCGCAAACTTACACTGGTAGCTATGAAGGTATTATTCCTATGTTGAAGCGTTGGTTTTCATCTACTCAAAGTACACAAACCTTAATTGAATGGGTCGAAAAATTTATGACCTTAAAAGATTGTATCAGTTGCAATGGCACTAGGTTACGTAAAGAAAGTTTATGGTTTAAAATAGACGATAGAAATATTGCAGAATTATCAAACTTAAATTTAGATAATTTGGCAGCTTGGTTCGATGGCTTAGAATTAAGATTAAATAAAAAACAAAACACTATTGCTAAAGATGTATTTAAGGAAATTAGAGAACGCTTACAATTTTTATTAAATGTTGGCTTAACGTATTTAAGCATTAACCGGCCAACTAAAACCCTTAGTGGAGGCGAATCTCAACGAATACGATTAGCTACACAAATTGGCAGCCAACTGCAAGGCATTACGTATATTTTAGATGAACCTAGTATTGGTTTGCACCAAAGAGATAACCAACGATTGATAGATGCACTACAACATTTAAGAGATATTGGAAATAATATTTTAGTTGTTGAGCATGATAAAGATATAATGTTGGCAAGCGATTACTTAATTGATATTGGGCCAAAAGCCGGACGGTTTGGCGGCAATATTGTAACGCAAGGCACACCAGCGGAAGTATTAAAAAGTAATAGCGAAACTGCTCAATATTTAAATGGCGTTAAAAAAATAGAAGTGCCAAAAGAACGACGTAAAGGAAATGGGAAAACGATTGAGTTAAAAGAAGTAACAGGCAATAATTTAAAAAAAGTATCGGTTAGTTTTCCATTGGGTAAATTAATATTGGTAACTGGTGTAAGCGGTAGCGGTAAAAGTACGTTGATAAACGAAACACTATATCCATTACTGGCAAAGCATTGTTACAATAGCAAAGCAAATCCAATGCCCCATAAATCTATTAAGGGTTTAGAGAATATTGATAAAGTAATTGAAATAGACCAAAGCCCTATTGGCCGTACGCCACGTAGCAACCCTGCAACGTACTGCGGCTTTTTTACAGATGTACGTACACTTTTTGCAAGTGTGCCGGAGGCAAAAATAAGAGGCTATACTGCTGGTAGGTTTTCGTTTAATGTAAAAAGCGGAAGGTGTGAAGTGTGTGAAGGTGGGGGTATGAGAGTAATTGAAATGAACTTTTTACCAGATGTTTATGTGCATTGTGAAAAGTGTAATGGTAAGCGTTATAATAAAGAAACGTTGGAAATACGCTACAAAGGAAAAAGCATAAGTGATGTATTGAATATGAGTGTAGATGAAGCTGTAGAATTTTTTCAGCCAGTGCCATTTATTTATAGAAAAATAAAAGTATTACAAGAAGTTGGCTTGGGTTATATAACCTTAGGGCAAAGTGCTGTAACCCTTAGTGGTGGTGAAGCACAACGAGTAAAGTTGAGTACAGAATTAGGTAAAAAAGATACTGGAAAAACATTTTATATTTTAGATGAGCCTACAACAGGGTTGCACTTTCGGGATATTAAATTATTGTTAGATGTTGTAAATAAATTAGTAGATAGAGGCAATAGTGTTTTAGTAATTGAGCATAATATGGATGTAATAAAAGTTGCAGATCATATAATTGATATTGGCCCAGAAGGTGGCGATGGTGGCGGAAAAGTTTTATTTGAAGGCTTACCCGAAGATTTAGTAAAAGTAAAGGAAAGCTTCACAGGAAAGTATTTGGAGAAAGAGATGTAACGACACAAAAAAAATCCATGCCTCGTAAACATGGATTTGGATTTTAATCGACTTGTAAAATAAGTAGTAAAGGATAGCAAGGAAATTTAGTTTTGTGGTTTCAGAGGAAGGCTGGTAATATTAAAAAATATCCTCAGGCTCCTTGGGGGTAAACTTCGTTTGTATCGCTTTACATTACTTATTCAAGCTTTATTTTGCAAAATGAAGTACTAGCATAATAGCTATACTAAATATTGCCAACGTTTTAAATGAAAACGGGTTAATTTGTAAATTGTTACTCATGGTTGATATAGGTTTAAATTGGTTAAAAAATTTAAAATAATGAAGGACATTTTGTTTGTTTCATCATCCTGCTTCTTTCATTTTCAATTGGTCCTAAACGAATGCCCACTTTGGCTACTAAAGAAAAAAATGTATCACCGTCTTTAGTATCTCCACGTATAGCACCACCAGCAAATCTTAATTGTCCTGGAAAAATTATTGGTATACTTTTATCTGCTAATCGGTTTGCCAAATCAGCTTCTCCGGCAGGTAAGTTTGTATAAAATGAATTTGGGTTTATGTATTGTTTACTTACATCATCAATATAATCAGTAAATGTTTTTCTAAATAAAACTTCTGTACCAATATTTATCCTTTCTGATGCAAAAAATTTAAAACCAACTGCTAATGGTATATGTATTTGTGTTAATTTGTAAAGCTTGCTATTCGGATATTCCTTAAAGCCTTGCCCTTCGGTATGCAGTGGTTGCAAATCGTACCAAACTTTATTTCCACTAGCATCTGTTAATGAACCTTGTGGGTTAAATTTAAAAGCACCCACACCAGCCATTATGTATGGTCTAAATTTTGGCTCTACATCATCTTCATACTTTTTTCTAAGTATAGAAAGCGGATAAATTTCTACTCCTACATAAGCTTCTAAAACATTAGTTCTAAAATCTAAATTTCTTTGCTTACGATATAATTCATCAATACCAGTTGTTGTAATAATATCATCGCTACCTTGTAAATAAGTTTTATTAGCAGCCAAACGTAACCCTATCCATTCTTTTGGATAAGCTGCAAAGAAAAGCCCCATGTTTAATTTAGTCAATTCCAGATTTACATCTTTAAGGGTATTTTTCCCTTTTCCAGAATTTCCACCTAAATCGCCAAGAAAAAAATTGGGACCTGCATTTATGCCAAGCTCATAACGCATATTACTAAAAAGCCCTTGAGCAATGGATGAGGAGAGTAAAAAAAAGAAGCCGATTGTTACGAAAAGCCGCTTTACTACAAGTTTTGGTAAACGTTGTTTCATTTGGAAATTGAGTTTAGTCTTTCTAAGAAAATTTGGATATTTACAGTTGGTTGTACTTACGCACTACCAACCGATAACTAAAACGAAAGGTTAAAAATATTATTGTATTGAATTATTTATTTTTTTAACAACATGGGTATATGTGGAATATTATCTTCCAAATAATCTTCGCCATCTTGCTTAAAACCAAAGCTTTCGTAAAACTTTTTTAGGTAGAGTTGAGCACTTATTTTTATTTGTGCAATAGGATATAAATTATAGGTTTGTTCAATTGCGTTTTGTACTAATTGCTTGCCAATGCCTGTACCTCTATATTTTGGAGAGCTTATTACTCTGCCAATACTTGCATACTTTTCGTAGGCCAAGCCAATTGGCAAAATTCGGCTGTAAGCAACCAATGTATTATTTAACCAGCCACAAAAATGAAAAGATTGTTGGTCTTTATCATCAGCATCCTGATAAACACAATTTTGCTCTACCACAAAAACTTCGTTACGCAATTGCATAATGGCGTATAACTCTACGGCAGTTAATTCATCAAATTGTTTTGTTATCCAATTTATATTCATCTATTTATTGGCTTGGTTTAAGTAAGGTAAAATATCTTGTAGTGTTATTGTTTTATTTATATTCTCTAATTCTATTACAATTAAATAACCCTCTGCACCGCCAGCTTTTTTTACAGCGTCTACTAATTTTTGTTGATTACTTTCTAATCGCATTCCATTAACTATACTCCATATTTCTTTGGTGCATAAGCAACCTTCGGTAGGGGTGTGAGGATAGTAAGGTTGATTTTTATAGTATTCTGGATTAACTGTTGTGCCATGTGCAATTATTTCGTTACGACCTGCAAGTCCTGCAAAAAATGCTTCGTAAAGTGGTAAATTTTTTCTCCAATTTTTTGGTAAGATGTTTTTGTAATCATCAAAACCCCAATCGTTATTGGTAATAGATGAATCTCTAAAAAAATGTTGTTTCGTTGTTTCTACTGGTAAGGTTAGTTGTAAATTTTCTGTAGCACAAATAGCTTCTAATTTACTTTTATCAAAACCACTCATTCTAAAAACGCCTTGTGGCGTATTGCCGCTAGTTAAATAGGTTGGTAAATTATTTACACTTCTTGCCAATTGTGGTACATTAAAATAATTGCCATCTTCATTCAAAACAAAACTACCATATTGCTTACGAACAATTGCAATACCAGGATAGTTACGGTTTTTACGCTGAAAACTAAATACAATAACGTTGTTAGGTAAATAATTGGCATTTAAAAAATCAGGAATAAATTTTAATAAATTTAATGCCCGTTGCTGTGGTGTTTCATAAGCATAGTGCAAGGCATATCTTGCATTGGTAGCTAAGCTTACTAAAAATGGATTTAGTTTTAGCACAGTATCTTTTTTTAGTAACTTATCAATCTTTGTAAAAATGGTGCTAGCATATTTTAATTTATCTTCATTTGCTAAAATATATTCGCCGGCTAATGCCATTAATTTATAATCGGTTGTGGTGTCAACCGTATTTTTTGCTTGAGTAAAAAACCGAATAGGGAAGCGTTTATAACAAATTGTCCAAAAGCTTTTTTGAAAAGATGTAGTTTGTTTATTTAATTGCTTTGCCGCAACGCTAACTTTTGCAATAACTAGGCTAGGGTTATAGTTTAAAAATTGAATTGCATAAAAAGCATCTTTCCAGTTTTCTTCTGTTTCTATATTTAGAGGTAAAGCTAAATTTTTTTGAATAGAATTTTTAACAGTGTTGGTGTAAAATTTTGCCCTTGCAGAGGAGGTTGCATTTTTGTAGTATATAACTGAATCGGCTTGGCAAAAAATATTGCTGTAGCAAAAAATAAAAAAGAAAAACAGTATTGTTTTTTTCATAAAGCAAAGTAAAATAAAAAAGCACCAATTGAGGTGCTTTTTAAAATAGATTTATCTTGTTATCAAGTAGACAGTAACTTCTTATCTAACATTCGCTTTTAAAAAAATTTGTATTTTGCTAAATGCATCACTATAGGTGGCACTATTCCAATCACCATGGCCACCAGTTGGGTAAAATACATATTGATTAACAACTGTATTTGCCGTTAATAAATCTCTTACTTTGGTTGATTGTGTTGGAGACACCAAAGGGTCTAGTCCACCGTGTAATAATATAGTTGGTGCCGATGATGATTTAATAAAATTTATTGGGCTGCTATTTAAATAAAGTTGCATATCCTGTGCTGGAGTTTTGCCAATGGTTGCACCTAATAACACTCTTAGAGCCACATTGCCACCAACAGGGTTATTATACATATCTACCAAATCAGATGGGCCAAATAATGAAACTATTGCTTTAACTCTTGTAGAAACAGTATCTTTATACCCTTGCAACATTGCCAAATGCCCACCAGCACTTGCCCCTAACAAAACTACTTTTTTACTTACTTGGTAATCGCTTGCTTTTCCTAAAATATGGTTTACAGCAAATCGTACATCGGTTTCTTGTGTAGGAAATTTATTGATTGTATCACCAGCCGATAACCGATAATTAATATTGAAAAAAGCATAGTCAGGTAAAAGTCTTTTCAAGGTATCTAAGTAAATATCAAAATCAACTTTATCGCCACGAGCCCAAGCACCACCATGTATTAAAATCATTATTTTGGTGCTGTCTTCTCTTCTGCCTAGAGGTAAATAAATATCCATTTTTTGCTTTGCACTATCTCCATAGGGCACATTCATCATTGTTTTTGCAGCTACACTAACCGTATCGTTAGTAGCATCATTTTTTTTGCAAGAAAATAATGTAAATGCAATGCAAAAAACAACTAGTAATTTATACAACTTCATAAATATGTTTTGTAGTGAAAAGATAAGGAAAAATGGGGAGAATTGGAAGACTCATAAAATAATTCACCAGTCATTAAATTATTTAAAATTATTTCCATTCTTTTCTAATTCTTTTTTGAAAAGATAATCCATCTTCAATATTTGGAAGTTTGCCAAAGAAATGAGTGAGTTTTATTTTTCTATTCTTTTTATTTTTTTTCAAAATAATATGAATTTTGGATAATCAAGTTATGTATTCTGCAAATTTTCTCCTTCCATAATTGGCTCACATAAATAAATAGTATTTTCTTTATCTAAATAAGAATATAACAATTGCCTTAGATCAGATAATTTACTAATTGTATAATCACTGGATTTATAAAATTGGAGTAGTAGTCTATAAGTAAAACCTAAATCTGAATATTCTAAAACAGCACCAAAGTCTTTCATAAAGTGAAGTTCAATACTATTATCTTGTAGCCCTGATTCTATGTCTCTTATTTCTTTTTCAGTTAGTTTGGTTTTTACACGTAATTGAATATAAGCTGTGTCGTCTTGATTAATCTTTATCCCTAGCTCCCCAAACTGCTTTTCATCAATTTCACTAGGTGCATCAATCATAACATCTCTGCCACTATTATTTTTTGGAAAAGCAATAAAGTCACGTATACTTTCGCTACCGCCAAGTATGCTACACAATCTATCAAAACCAAAAGCAATACCACCATGTGGCGGAGCACCATATTCAAAAGCACTTAATAAAAAGCCAAATTTGTGTTGTTGTTCTTCGGTACTCATACCTAATGCTGCAAACATTTTTTGTTGCAATTCCTTTTGATAAATACGAATACTGCCACCACCAATTTCATTGCCATTTAACACCATATCGTAGGCGTTGGCTTTTATGTTGGCGTAAGGATGTTCCAAATATTTATCTAAATTTTCAACTTTAGGTGAGTTGTTAATCATCATATCTACATCGCTAGGTTTAGGGCTTGTAAACGGATGATGCCTTGCTACCCAACGGCCAGCACCGCCACCATCTTGATCTTCCAACGCAAATTCAAACAACGGAAAATCCATCACCCATAATAATTTAAACTCATCTTTTTTGCGTAAGCCTAATTTATCAGCCATGTACATACGCAAATCGCTTGTGGCTTTACGAGTAAGTTCCTCTGCACCTGCTAATATCAAAATTAAATCGCCAGCTTTTGCATTTGTTGCTTCGGCAATAGCTTTTAATTTTTCCTCGCTGTAAAATTTATCTACGCTGCTTTTAAATGTGCCATCGATATTACATTTAATAAATACCATTCCTTTCATTCCAATTTGTGGTCGTTTTACCCACTCCACAAGTTCATCAGTTTGTTTACGAGTGTATTCACTGCAATCAGGTATGGCAATGGCTAATACTGTTTCGGCATCATCAAATACTCCAAAACCAGCATCATTAATTAATGAAGCTTTATTTTGTTTTGTAGTGAAAGTGTGTTGCGGAAATTTAATATTACAAAGTTGTATATCAAACCTAATATCAGGCTTATCATTTCCATATTGCCACATCGCTTCCTCCCAAGTTATACGCTGTAATGTTTCTGTGTAATCAATTCCTTTTACATCTTTAAAAATTCGTTTTACCAAACCTTCAAACATATTTAAAATATCTTCTTGCTCTACAAAGCACATTTCGCAATCTATTTGTGTAAACTCAGGTTGCCTATCTGCCCGTAAATCTTCATCTCTAAAGCATTTTACAATTTGATAGTAGCGGTCGTAACCACTTACCATAAGTAATTGCTTAAAGGTTTGTGGCGATTGTGGTAGTGCATAAAACTGTCCGGCATTCATACGGCTTGGCACTACAAAATCTCTTGCACCTTCTGGCGTACTTTTAATTAAAAAGGGTGTTTCAATATCCATAAAATTATTTTCATGCAAATAATTTCTGGTACTTCTGCCAACGGCGTAACGCAACTCTAAATTCTTCTTAACTGCATTTCTGCGTAAATCTAAATAACGATATTTCATTCTTAATTCATCGCCACCATCGGTATCATCTTGTATGCTAAATGGCGGAGTTGCACTTTTATTTAACACCTTAAAAGAAGAAACCAACAATTCAATTTCGCCAGTGGGTATGTTTGTGTTTTTATTACTACGTTCGTTTACAGTACCGTTTACTTGTAACACAAATTCTCTACCCAAAGAATTGGCATCCAATTCGGCATTTAAACTTTCATTAAAGAGTAATTGTGTAATGCCATATCTATCCCTTAAATCTACAAAAGTGATACTGCCAAATTTACGAACAGTTTGTACCCAGCCAGCAAGGGTTACGTTATTGTTTACATCGGTTAATTTTAGTTGACCACAAGTGTGTGTACGATACATATATAGTTATGAGTTATGAATGATAAATTATTAGTTGGATTACCCAATTTCAAGTGACAAAGATAAGTATTTGAAGCAGGGTTGACAACCTTTGAAAGGTTGTCAACCCAATTACAACCTTTAACAATTATTTATCTAACACTTTATATATTTAAATATCTACATTTATGCAAAATTTAAAATCAAAAAACAACATGAAATCAGACTCCTTTCTTAAACCCACCATTATTGGGTTAGCAATTATTATTACTGCACTTATTTTAGGCAATGCCTTTAAAAACAGAAACGCCAAAGCCGATACTATTTCTGTAGTAGGGCTGGGGACAAAAGATTTTACCAGCGACGAAATTTATTGGAGTGGTAATTTTGACACTAAAGCTACTGAAGCCAAAGACGCTTACAATTTAATAACAGCAGATAAAGCCAAAGTAAAACAGTTTTTTTTAAGCAAGGGCTTTAAAGAGAATGAAATTACTTTTAGTGGTGTAAATTTTAATAAAAATTACAGAACTATTACTACTGAAGGCGAAAACAACAGCACTAAAAGCGAAAGTATTTTTGATGGTTATACAGCTACACAAACCATTTCGTTTAGTGCCAAAAAAAATCCGGAGTTAATGAAAAAAATTGAAACGGTAATTGATCAAACTGCGGAGTTAATTAATAGCGGTGTACAGTTTAATCCCAATCAAGTGCAATATACTTTTAATGATTTACCTAGCTTAAAGCATGATTTAATTGTGAAAGCTACCCAAGATGCAAAGGAAAGAGCACAAAAAATTATTAAAACAGGCGATGGTAGTATGGGTAAATTAAAAGATGCTAGTATGGGAGTGTTTCAAATTACCGGAAAGGGTAGTGTAGAAGAAGATAGTTATGGTGGTACAAATGATACTTACAGTAAAGATAAAACGGCAAGAATAACGGTAAGGTTGCAATATGTGTTGGATTAATTTTTTTTCACACAACGATACAAAGTAGACTACGAAACAAATTTTACAGATGACATCTTTTCAAAAGATGTCATCTGTTTTTTACAACTCACCCTCTTCAGTTTTATGCCTTGGCTTATACCACAAGTAATAATAGGCTAAGGATAGTACCCCTACACAAAAAGGAATTAAAGCTAGATGCTTAAAAGTAATATTGCCAGTTACTATTTTATCATCAACGTTAAAAAACTCACTAATCATCCAAAAGCTGTTAGCCATTATCCATACTGTAATGGCAAGGTTGTGACAAAATTCACTTACAATGTTTTTTGTACGTAGCATTATTATAATAGAAATAATAAGAGTAGGCACAATCATAATTACACCTAAGTACTTAAAAAAAGCAAACTCGGTACCCATACACCAACTAATATCTTTAAAAATCCAAAATACAATATGTGAATTTTCCATTTTGCGATAGCCAATAGGAATGGTGTAGTTGGTTTGTGAATTGCTCATTACTAAAATTTAAGAATCGAATATATATTTTCTTTGCGACTTTGTGCCTTTGCGGTTACATTTCTTTAAAAAGTTCACTAGCAAATTGCTTAGCAAAAAATGGAGCATGCAATACTCCTTTTGTACCCATTCCATTTAATATGCCAACGTTTTTATAAGTAGGATGTAAGCCTACAAAGGGCTTGCGATGCAGCGTAGCAGGGCGAATACCACTAATATGCTCAACAATTTTATAAGGTAGCTTTAAAAATTGATTTAACCATTTTGTAGTTTGTGTTTTAAATTGAGCAGTTGGATATTCATCTTTATATTCTCTATCAAAAGAAGCACCTACCCAAAATAAACCATCACTCCATGGCACAATGCTATGCTTGTTTTTAAAAATATATTGGTTCTTTAAATCTTTACATTCTATTATTAATGCTTCGCCTTTTACAGGCGTAAAAGTTACCTGTTTAAAATATTTATTTTGAATTGATGAAACACCATCACAAAAAATAATTTTATCGGCCGTAATATCTTTGTAAATAATTTTATTGTTTTCTATTTGTAAAAAAGATTCGTCAAATTTTTCTTCAATACAATTTATTTTATTTTTTTGTTGTTGTAAAAACGAATGAACATCTATTAAGTAGCAAGGATTTATTTCGCCTATTGATAAATTATAATTAAAAGTATCATCCCAATTTTTAGCATGTGGTTGTACATATTCATATTCTTCTTTAATTCTTTTTTCAAATGCTTTTTCTGCTGTATAGCTTTCAAAAATCTCTAGCATGTTTTTTTGCTTAATGCAGTCAAATGCTTGATAGGCTTGTATTGCAAAAGGCATGGCTTCATCTACCATCCAAGTTTTTGCATAACGTAAACCCGTAACAGGATTAATAATGCCAGATGCTACTTTAGATGCAGTATTACTTTTGTTTTCATCTATTACAATACAATCAATATTTGATTGTTGTAAATAATAGCTAAGCCAACTGCCGCTTAAGCCTTGCCCTATGATTAAAATTTGTGTGTGTTGTTTCACACAACGAAACTAAGGCTTATTTTTTTTCACACAACGAAACAACGAAAACGAAGCACACAAAGTGAATAATATCAAAGGTTACAACAAAACTTTCTTTGCTCCGTTGTAACCTTTGTTTTCTTTGTGTGAAACCATTACTCTACATTCACTCTTATCCCTTCGCTATGGCTAGTAAACTCTGGTGCATACATACATTGTATAGTTGTAATACCGTTGCTAAAATTACCTGTGTGTGTTACAAACATGGGATATTCAAAAACATAACTACCTCTGTTCAACCAACTAAAAAAGAAATTAGTACTTGCATCTTTAGTAGCTTCGTAATAGCCTAAGCCACCTTGCCATTTGTATTCACTAATAACATTGGTAGGTTCCATACAAGCGGCTCTCATATCTTTCATGTGTACGTATTCCATATCTCTATCTACTTTCAATTCAATACGAACTTTTACTTTATCGCCTACTTTTAATTCATCACCATCTTTTATGGCTACAAGGCTTGGACCTTTATCTGTATTCACTTCTTTAAATAATTGTTTCTTTAATTTCAAAGGAGTTTCGGCAGAAGTTATTTTGTCAAGGTCTTCAAAGTATTGCCAGTACACAGATCCCCATGAAGTAGAACCCCCTCCGCCCCCTGAAGGGGGAACTTGCGAAGATGTTAGCGAAACTGTAATATTTCCCATATCTGCTTTTACTTTTTCGCCATCAAACCTTTTTTTGAAGTAGCCAGTACCAGCTTGTGTAGCATCATCTTTGCTGCTAATAAGTACACTATTGCCTAAATTGATACTCACTTCTTTTTCTTCTGCCAACCAATTACTACCGCCTAAAAGTAGTGCATAGCAAGCCTCTGCTGTAGCTTTGGTTGTTTTCCAATTTTGTGTTTGCTTTTGTTTTAGCAACCATGTTTTTAAATCATCAATCGTTGTTGCATTACCTTCAATATCTGTAAAGGCTTCTACCATCATAGCTTGGCTTTCTATTGGTGCTTGATGCCAATAATAGCCACCTCCATTTGCCCAATCTTTCCAATACATACCCATTTCTTCTTTGTAAATGGCATTTTCTTTTAATGATTTTATGATGGCTTTTGGCGTAGTAACGTCTTTGCCTCTATGCAATGCCAATGCAATCATGCCTTGCATGTATTTGCTATTTTGTAGCCAGTATTTTTTTATTTGCCCTGTGTAATAATCAACTGCTTTTTGTGATGATGAGGCTATTTTTATTTCGCTAAAAAAGCTACGCATGTACAAATATTGAATTTGTGTATAGCTTGTATTATTGTCTTTTAACTTGGCTTTATACTTTATTAAATCATCATAATCTTCTTTTATTTTTCTATCAAGATAAGGGACAGCTTTATCAACAATGGCTTTTACATTTTCGTAATTACTACTGTTTAGTGCTTTTAATTTACGTAGATGCCCAATGCCTGTAATAATATATTGCGTCATGTATCTATCATCTCTACCGCCTTTAAACCAAGTAAAGCCACCATTATCTAATTGCATTTCTTTTAGTTTGTTAAAAGCATTTTCTTGAGCTGCACTCATCTTAACCATATCAAATAGTAAGGCAATATTCTTTTTTTGTTGTGCTTCGTTTTGTGCTTCTAGTACCCAAGGTGTTTCTTGTAGCAAGGCAGATTTTAATTCTTCATTTTTTTGCAGATTACTCATTAATGCAGCCACCTCATCCCCCGCCTTCTCCAAAGGAGAAGGAGCCTTCCATTTCTCAAATACCGCTTTTATTTTTGGATTTGAATTAGAAACAAAACTTGCTAAGGTATTAGCGTAATACCGGTTGAATGTTTGCTCGGCACATTCGTACGGATACTCCATTAAGTAAGGTAAGGCTTGCACAGCATACCAAGCTGGGTTGCTGGTGTATTCAACTGTAACTGCATGATTGCTTAGTGTA
>JANNWD010000286.1:0-3981 GCA_031408315.1 Bacteroidota bacterium | reverse complement strand
AACATGGTGCTATACAAATGCGTACGTATGATGGCAGTTTAAAATTGTATCCGTTAATAGATAAATCGGATGTTACCACAAAACTATTAGATACTATAGGTAATAACAAAGGCTGGATTGGTGCTATTTATTATAAAATTGTGCAAAAGAAAAGTAGTAATCAAAATTATTACACACTCATAGGTTACGACGAAAATAATATTCGTACTAACAGAAAAATAATTGAAGTACTACATTTTGAAAATGATGAGCCAATATTTGGTAAACGAATTTTTAGTTTTGAAAACGATAAACCTTTCAAAACATCGCAAAGTAGGTATATAATGGAGTACAAAAAAAATGCTAGCCCCCGATTAAATTACGATGAAGAATTGGATATGATAATTGTAGAGCATTTAATAAGCGAAACTGGCAAACCTAATAGTACATGGACGCTGGTTGGCGATGGCGACTACGAAGGCTTTAGATGGAATAACGGTAAATGGGTACATGTAAACAAGGTGTTTAACCTAGCTACTCCAAATGGCAAAGAGCCTGTGCCAGTGCCGTTAGATAAGAATAAGATGGGAGGAAATTGAATTCAAAATAAAACTATTTATAGCACTAGGATAGTTTTAAAAACTACCTTTATTTAGCCGCTAATAAATTTATATTAAAATAGTTGCCACAGTATTTTTAGTTTTTAATCTTAAAGGATTTGGCAAGGAGTTGGTATAGCTGTAGAAAAAATGAATATTTTTTATTTAGGGCTTTACAATCAAATTAATTTATCAGTATTTTACCACTATTTTAAAATTTCATCTACAGCATCTTCACCTGTGTTAATTGCACCTTCCATAAAGCCTTGCCAATCGGCTAAATGTTCACCAGCAAAATGGGTATGTATAAAATTTTTCTTCAAAATACTTTGTGTATTTTTCCATTGCCCAATGCCATACAAGGCATAAGCCCCGTAGGAATACTCATCATTTCCCCAATAATAATTTGTTTGTTTTTCGTACATAGATGATACATTTTCAAAAGCTTTATTAAGCGATAAATCAACAAGCTTTAGTCTATCGGCATCCGTTTTTGTATTTATAATAGTTGCTTTATCGCCAATGGTGTAGGATATTAATACTCCTTTTTTTGATACTTGATTTTTTGTTGCATGATAAAAATAATGGCCTGGCATATCGGTTACCATATCAAATCGTTCATCTTTCCAAAACCGATTATTAAATAAGATTGGATTTTTATTTATTCTAGCATATTGCAAAGCATTTATTGCATTTACTTGCTGGGTATTTAAGGCAGGTTGCCAGTTTATTTTTTTTAGTGAAAAGGTAGGAATAGTGCAAATGATTTTATCGGCTTTTAAAATTTCGCCAGTACTACAATGTACTTCTACCCCATTTTGGTGTTGATTGATTTTTGTAACTGCACAATTTAATTTTACTTTATCTGCACCAATTTTATCAATAATTTTTTTTGCAAGCATTGCATTACCACCTTGTATTTTAAAATCCATTTCGTTTTTATCGCTGCTTTCGGCATACTCTGCCAATGCAGCTAATGCCGATACATGCCGTATACTTTCACCAAAATCTGTGCTATCTCCTAATTCCCTTACCGCTAAATCAAATCCTGTACAACCATTATTATTTAAATACCGCCACCAATCCATATTATCCAATGTTGTTTTTTGGGCAACAGTTAATGTAGCGTATTTCTTTTTTAGTATCTCAAATTTTATTTTCCAATCCTTCGAAAAATCCCATTCATTATTTTTATAGTAGCGGTTGTCATAAATTAAATGTGTATCAAATTGGTTGTTATCTAAAGTTAAATTCAGTTCCCCACAAAGCGTTCTAAGCCTGCTATGGTTCTCTCCTACCCACTCTGCTCCTAATTCTACAATTAAATTTTCACCTTCATCTAAAGTGTGAGAAAATACCCTACCACCAATTCTTTTTCTTGCTTCAAGCACTACAAAATCAATATTTTTTTTATGCAATTTATATGCTGCTGCTAAGCCGCTAAAACCGGCTCCAATAATAATTACCTTAGGTTTTTTGCTAACTATAAAGCCTGGGCTAATAAAGAAACCAGTTGTGGCTATAGTAGAATTGAGTATAAAATCTCTACGATTCATATAAATATTTTCCTAAATGTAATAATTTAGTTTAATATTTAAAAATGATAATAGTATTTGTAGCGAATTTTGTAAAAATTCACCTTTTATTAAGTTATCAAGCAGCTTGTTTGGTGCCGCTTAATTTTATAATGTATTACACACAATGCTAATAAACCAGCTATTGTTGTAAAGATAAAATACAGAAGAAATTCAATATTCATTGTAAAAATAAAACGGCTACATAATGCATACACAATATTTATAACAATTATTAAAATGCTAAACGTTTTGAAATAGTTTTTTTGAAAAGGATGTTTTTTACTGTTATAATAATGAAAGCCTAACATAACTACTAATGAAGGCGAAGACCATAATAAACTTAGCCCAACTACTAATAATAGCATTCCGTAATCTCTATCGAAAGAAGCTGATGAATAAATAGTTTGTGCAATTATTGCCAAGAATGCCCCTATTGCTAAAATAATTTCTGCCAATAGCCAAACTAAAAAAATGTCTTTGTATTTCATATATCTTCTCCCCTACTTTAATATGCCATTAATTTTATTTAATAGCCTTCCACACATTATTCTCTCTATTCATATCAGGTAAAACTTTTTCTGCATCAATTTCTACACTTTTTAATTCTTCTGTTGTAGGTAATTTTACTTTCCATTCTGCAGTGTTATTCCAAACTTCAACAGGTAATTTTAAAGTACCTTTTTTACCTGATTTTGTTTCGTAACTAATGTTTACTGGCATAGCTAATTTATCTAAGTTACTTAAAGTTATCTCTGCCCCATTTACAGCTTTACCATTTGTGTATGCAACAGCATCAATAGCTTGATCTAATCTATAATTTTCTAAAAACCACCCTCTCCAAAACCAACTTAAATCTTCTCCTGCTACATTATCCATCGTTCTAAAAAAATCCCAAGGTGTTGGGTGTTTGTAAGCCCAGCGTTTAATATATTCTTTAAATGCATAATCAAAACGGTTATGCCCTAAGATTTCGTTTCTTAATAATTCTAACCCATAACCTGGTTTAAAATACAAAGCATTTCCAATATTTGCTTCTTTCATAGCATCTGGCGTATTCATAATGGCTTCGGAATTTTCGCCAAATAAAAAGGCTGCCATTAACGACATATCTTGTGGCATACTTTTATATTCACCATTATTAAAATCATCATCTGCTAATGAATTTATAAAAGTATTAAATCCTTCATCCATCCAACCATATTTACGTTCGTTACTACCCACAATCATTGGAAACCAAGTGTGTCCAAATTCATGATCGGTTACACCGAATAAACCATCTGTTTGTGCCGTACTTCCGCAAAACACAATACCTGGATACTCCATTCCACCTACATTACTAGCAACATTTACGGCACAAGGATAAGGATACTCAAACCAACGTTTGCTATAATTTTCTATACTACCTTTTGTGTATTCCGTAGATCTACTCCAACCTTTTACACCCATACTTTCTGCTGAGTAGGCACTAATGGCTAAACAATTTTTTCCGCTAGGTAAATTTATTTTTGCAGCATCAACTATAAATGATTTTGACGATGCCCAAGCCACATCTCTTGCATTAGTAATTTTATAATTCCATCTAAGGCTCGTTGCTTTTGGTCGGCTGTTTGGGTCAATTACTTCTTTATCGGTACGTATCATTATTGTTTTATCGCTTTTTCTTGCTTCAGCAAAACGGCTTATTTGGGTTGAAGTTAAAACATCTTTTTCGTTTTGCAACTCTCCACTACAAACAACTATATGGCTTGCAGGTGCAGTAATGCTAACATCAAAATCGCCGTACTCTAAATAAAACTCACTTGGACCAAGATAAGGCTCTGTGTTCC
>JANNWD010000285.1:0-2357 GCA_031408315.1 Bacteroidota bacterium | reverse complement strand
GCTGGGCGATCCCATGCACTGGCGCTCTTTTATCGTTTCTGTTTTTATGACCATGGGATTTTTATGGCTGGGTATTTATTATTTCAGAAAGATGGAGAAAAGTTTTGCGGATAATATTTAACACGAAATTTTTCTGTCATGCTGAGGTACGAAGCATCTCATCGAAATCGTTAAACACACCATGTTACATTCAATAATAGAAGTAAACAATTTAAGTAAAAAAACAAAGGATAAGGATAAGGTTAAGTGGGAGCCTTAAAATTATAATAGCTTCCTGAAAATTCAGGCACTGCTTAAACCTGCTTACCGGCAGGCAGGCTCAACCTCAACCTATTTAACTTTTAATTTTTTTATTTAATTTTACAACAAATGTTTTCTGATGATACCCGAATTAAAATTAAAAATATCACTGAAGGAATTGTCATTGAAGGGACAACAGATAATTGCACAACAGTCAGAAATTTCCTTTGTGCAGGCTTTGCAACAAGTACAACGGTTAAAACAGACTTCGAAAGTAAAGTACCTGTTAAAGAATAACAGGCCATCCTTATAAAAAAACCTTTATTTATGTTTTTAGCACAAGTCAAATCAGTAAAAGCAATTGAAAAATATAAACTGAATGTGCAGTTTATTGATGGTACAGCAGGTATTTATGATGCCGGGCATTTGGCCGGTAAAGGAGTTTTTAAAGCCTGGGATACTGGTAATAATTTTGACAATGTATTTATCAGCCCAGATTCCGGTGCAATAAGCTGGCCCGGAGACCTTGATATTGATACGCTTAAAGTATATACTGCCATTAAGGGAATCAGTACCGATGAATATTTGAATATGCAACATCATGCCACGTATTTGTAGTTTTTAGGGTATTGTCATCTGGATGTACTGGGATGATCATGAACCTGCTCATTTTCACGCCACATATGGCGAATACGAAATACTGATAAAAATTACAGACCTGTCTGTTTATGCAGGGAATTTTCCTTCCAGGGCTTTTGGTCTTGTGATGGAATGGGCCTCACTTCATCAGCAGGAGTTATTGCAAAACTGGCAAACAATGAAGCAAAATCTTCCGTTAAATAAAATTGAACCATTAAAATAAAATCATAAGTTCTTTTACCGGCAACCCATTTGATATTTCTTATTTTGTTTTTGTGAGCCGATTGATTTCTATAAAATGCTTTAGCTTTTTCCTTTGTGTCCTTTGTGCCTTAGTGGTAAAAAAGATAAATCCGCAGGATTTCCTGCTTCGCAGTAAAAGATTTTAACCACTAAGGCACAAAGGACACAAAGGGTCATTCTTCCCACAGGGTCCTTCGGGCGAATGACTTTTGCAGCCTGAAATTTAAAGCGATATTTTGTTTTTAGTGGGCTGACTGAATACCACAAAAATGCTTTAGCATTTTCCTTCGTGCCTTGGAGCCTTCGTGGCAAAAAATAAATCCGCAGGATTTCCTGCTTCGCAGTAAATAATAGCCACAAAGGCACAAAGACACAAAGGGTCATTCTTCGAATGACTTTGGGAGCCCAAAATTTAAAGTCTTATTTTGTTTTAGTTAGCTGACTATTTACAATAAAATGCTTTAGCATTTTCCTTCGTGCCTTTGTGCCTTCGTGGTAAAAAACAAATCCGAAGGATTTACTGCTTTGCAGTAAAATATAACCAATGGCAAAAAAAGTTAAAATAAAACAATGTCCAACTCAATAATAGAAGTTAACAATTTAAGCAAAAGCTACACCATCTCCCACGAAGGCAGGGAACGCTATACAGCCTTACGAGATGTTATGGCGCAAAAGGCAAAGAAGATATTCTCCTTTCCTAAATCCCTTTCGGTTACCGGCTCTACAACCAAAGAAGAATTCTGGGCCCTCAAAGACGTAAGCTTTAAAATAGAACAAGGCGACCGCGTTGGCATCATCGGCCGCAACGGCGCCGGCAAAAGCACCCTCTTAAAAATACTGAGCCGCATTACCGAACCTACAAGCGGCGAAATAAAAATAAAGGGCCGTGTGGCATCTTTACTGGAAGTAGGCACCGGCTTTCATCCCGAACTTACCGGCCGTGAGAATATTTTTTTAAACGGCGCCATACTGGGTATGAGCAGGGTAGAGATAAAAAAGCATTTTGATGCGATTGTGGATTTTGCAGAAACTGAAAAGTTTTTAGATACACCTGTAAAGCGGTATAGCAGCGGAATGTATGTGAGGTTGGCATTTGCAGTGGCTGCACACCTGGAGCCGGAGATATTGGTGGTGGATGAAGTGCTGGCGGTGGGGGATGCTGAGTTTCAGAAAAAATGCCTGGGGAAGATGGAGGATGTGAGTAAGAATGAGGGGAGGACGGTATTATTTGTGAG
>JANNWD010000284.1:0-3216 GCA_031408315.1 Bacteroidota bacterium | reverse complement strand
TTATAATTCATAACTCATAAATATTTTTTATGCCAATACGAATGGTTGACGACCCCGAAAATCAAAATGACTATAACGAAAACTCCAATGATAATAGCGGGGGCGGAGGAAAAAGTAGTTTTAATATTCCAAGTGGTGGTGGTTTATTAAATTTTTTGCCCCTAGTTTTAGGGTTGTTTAAAGGTGGCGGAAAAAAAATGATATGGCTATTGCTATTAGGTGGTGCAATATATTTTTTAGTTAAAAGCAAAGCTTGCAACAGTGTAAAAGAAACCGTTAGCAATTTTACCAAAGGCGGTAAACTAGACCCCAACGAATTTAAAAAAGCAAGTGTTTACGAAGGCTTAAGTGACGACCCTACAAAAAACCCATTGCCCGAAGCCGTGAGTTTATTACGCTATGCACCTGATAGAAAAAACCAAGGCAAGCAAGGTAGTTGTGTAGCTTGGAGTAGTGCTTATGCAGCCCATACCATTCTAAAAAATATTAGTACCAATACACAAGGCAACAGCAATGCTTTTAGTCCTGCATATTTATATAATAATATTGGCTTAGATGGTTGCCAAGGCAGTTATATTATTAGAGCAATGGAGTTTATGCAAAACAGAGGCTCTGTTCCTTATAATCAATTCCCATATAGCGAAGATGATTGCAGCCGTCAGGCACCACAATCCATTGCATCGCAAGGGCAGCAAAATAAAATACATGGCTTTACCCGTTTAACAGATGATGATGGCGTAAGCAACTTAAACTTTAGAGCCATTAAAGAACACTTAGCCAAAGATGCTCCGGTAATTATTGGCATGATGGTGGGTGGTAGTTTTATGGAAGGCATGATGGGGCAAAAAGTATGGAACCCAAGTGCAAGTGATAAAAGCCAGAGAGGCTTTGGTGGCCATGCCATGTGTGTAATTGGTTACAACGATAGAGTTGAAGGTGGTGCTTTTGAAATTATGAATAGCTGGGGACCAGAGTGGGGACAAAACGGTATTGGTTATGTACGTTATGCCGATTTTAAAGAGTTTACAAGAGAAGCTTATGGTGTTGATCCATTACCAAAAACAGCCGCCACACAAAACATAGATTTTGAATGCAACATTGGCTTAGTAAATATAGATGCTAAACAATACATACCGCTAAAAGTAAGTAGTAGCAATACATTTACAACAACTACACCCATAGCAAAAGGTACAAAGTTTAAAATAGAATTAAAAAATGCGGTTGAGTGTTACACTTATATTTTTGGGCAAGAAACTACAGGCACAAGCTATGTGTTATTTCCATACAATGCTAGCCACTCCCCTTATTTTGGCGTAACAGGCTATCGCTTATTTCCACGTAAGCAATCATTACAAGCAGATGCTGTAGGTAATAAAGATTTTATGGCAATAGTAGTAAGTAAAAAACCTTTGGATTATAATGCACTTAATGCCGCTATCACAAAAAGTACACAAGCCACTTATGCAGGCAAATTAAACGAAGCCATTGCTGCAGCAAATATTACTAATGTAAAATACAATGCTACCAATACAGGTAATATTTATTTTAAAGCAGATGCTAATGAGCAAAAAAGTGTGGTGGGTTGTGTGGTAGAGATAAATAAAAATTAATGAATTTAACAACCGTCCTGACACTGTCAGGACGGTTGTTTTTTTAATATAAAATATGAGTGCAACTACCTTTTTTAAACTAATAAAACACCCTATAAAATTTAGGTTGTTTTTACTAAGCAAACTACCTAGTGCTTTTTTTAGCGGTGTAAGAGTAGTAGATGTTAATGAAGAAATGTGCAGCGTAAAAGTACCTTACAAATGGTTTAGCACTAACCCCTTTAAAAGTACCTACTTTGCCTGCTTAGGCATGGCTGCCGAAATGAGTACCGGCGTATTAGCCCTTGCCCACATACACAACCGAAAGCCCAGCGTAAGCATGCTAGTACAAAAAATTGAAGGCAACTTTGTAAAAAAAGCAATAGGCATTACAACTTTTACTTGTAAAGATGGCTTAGCCATACAAAATACTATAGAAGATGCAGTAAAAACTGGTGAAGGCAAAACTATCACTGCAACATCTATTGGTAAAAACCAAGCTGGTGAAGTAGTATCAGAGTTTTTTGTTACTTGGAGTTTTAAGGGGAAGAAAAACCAATAGTATAAGGAATAGAAAATATTTCATTTTAAAAAAATATAAGTTCGATAATTTCATGTCGTACGTTTATGTGTTAGCGACATCTTTATTTAACCTCTCTAAATTTTCAAGTTAGACAATATGAGAATTTTATTTTTATTAACTTTTATTTGGGTTGAGCTGGCTTCATGTACAAAACAAAATTTTGAATTAAAATTTTCCTCTATTGAAAATTTACTTCTCAAAGATTACTCACTCAATGAAATTAAAGATGAATTAGGACCCAATTTTAAACTTGTTATACAAGACAACTTGGAATGGAGATTCCGAGATGATAGTAAAAACTGGGAAAGTATTATAACTGTTACATTCGATTCAACAACAAAAGTAATTAGAGGGATTTTATTTACAGCCCCATACTCTAGACTTATTGAGTACAGCGATGAACTTGAAAAAAAACTTGGTTATGCGGTAATAAGAAAAATAAATGCTTTAGAGGAATATAAGAATTCATCAAAAAATCTTGGAGCTCATATTTATAAAACTATAAACAATATATATGGCGACAAAATTATTTTATATGGTATTTACAATAATTCATTTGTTTCTAAAAATGAAAATAATAAAGAGTTAATTGGCACATGGTTTACGCCTCATGTAGCATCAGTAAATATAAAGTTCAATACAGACCAAACATTTGAATTTAATGATTACAACGAAAGCAAAAAAAGTGAAGAACTGCATACTGGCAGTTTTGAATTAACTAAAGATATCTTGACACTGCATTATTCTGATAGACAAAAACAAGATTTTAAATTTTATAAGGGTGAACATGGAGACGATAGATACTATATAAAAAACTCAACCCATTATTTTATTAAGCAAGATTATTAGCTTCATTAACATAAAAAATTATAAAGTGTATTTCCTCCTCGGTTAGTGTGCCCACTAAACGTTAGTTAAGATAAATTTGTATTTTGTCCAAAAATAGCTTGTTTAATCCTATATGCCTTAGTAAGTTGTTTAAAAAATAATTCACCCCAAAATCACCCCTTTCCCAATCTAAAAACCCTCTAATTTAAATTGTGT
>JANNWD010000283.1:0-5140 GCA_031408315.1 Bacteroidota bacterium | reverse complement strand
AGTAGCATCTTGATTGTTTAAAGTATCTGCTAAAAAATAAATTCGTACCCCATCAAAATAATCAGTAGTAAATAATTTAGCTAGTGTATTTAAATCATCTTTTTTGATCCAATAAGAAGTATCAAAATTTGTAAGTGTATTTCCATTGTAGTTATAATAGTTCATCTTAAATGAATTAGTCATTCTATATGCTGTATTTTTTTCTACATAAAAGTGAGCTAACCCTTGTGGAGGTTCTACAGTTTCTTTGGCAACAGTCGTTAGTCCTTCGAAATTATATTTTTTTTCATCTTTACAAGAGACACCGCAAATAAGAATGGCAAACATAATTAAAGAATTGAAATAATTTTTCATGTAAAAGAAATTTTAGGTTTATAAAATTTTATTAGACCGCTAAAGTCCAAAACAATCTTCACATATGCAATAGTGTTACCACTTTTATTTTACCGTTTTTTCACCTTTTTAATTAAGGTGTTTTAAAATTGTAAACAAATGTAGTTAATAGTACATTTGTTAAAACTAACTTATTTATGAAAAAGATATTTTTTATTATTGCTTTTACTATTGTTATTTCATTTATAACCAACGCACAGCTTAACCAACTAAAGGGTGTTACATTTGGCTTAGGTATTGGTGTTAGTTATTTAACCAAAGCCCCAAACGATTATTACCTTACCCCCGATGCAGCACATAAACTGCAAGTGCAAAATTTAAATAAGGGTAGTATTGTAATATCATCTATGCTAAATATTAAGCTGGGTAATGTAGCTACACAAACCAAATACCAACAAAATGGAACTACAAGAAAACAATTAGTATCGATGAATAGATATACTACTAATGATAATATACGTACAGCTAATACAATGAGAACGGCTAATGCCACACCAAGGGCAACTGCCGATAAAGACAGTATTACTTATGAAGACCTTACGTTTAAGGAAAAATTGTCGCTACATTTAAGTTTAAATCTTGCACAAATAAATAGTAATTCTATAGCTTTTAATACTTCTATTGATGGCGGTATTGGTATTGGTTATCTTGTAAATACTTACACTCATGTAGCTATTTTTTACGATATGCTAAGGGTTAGGCAGCTTAGAGATTATATTGTAGATACCTATAAAGATAAATCTATCCCCAATGGTACAGAAGTTCTTAATGCCTTGGACCCTGGTAATCCTAATTTGTTTTATAACAAATATTTTTCGGGTGTTTCGGTAAAAATAATTTTTGCGTTGGGGCAATAAACCGTGTTTTAACCTTACAATAAATAGTGTTTTCAACCTTGTTATAGCTTTTGATTTTTTGCAATTTTGTTTTCTAATTAACCAAAACTAGCAATTATGAAAAAGATAATACTATGCCTACTGTATGTAGCTATTAGTTTTACAGCAATTAGCCAAAGCCTTTCGTTTTCCAATACATTACCAGAAAAAGGGGGAAAGGGGAAAAATGGATTATTTGGCAAACAAACCCAAGTAGAAAAAGATGCAACTAAGGCAAAAAATGAAATTAGGTACAAGTCAGATAGTACAGTTATTGCTGATGCTTTAAAAGCTATTGCCGATACCTTTAACAAATTTAATATTGCTAGAACAGTCATTATTAATGATGATAAAATTATCAATAAAGACTCTGCTATTGATGTAATCACTATTAAAAGAGACAAGGATAATGCTGTGCAAAACAAAAAAGTTAAGCTAATAAATTATTGGATTAAGCATGACAATTTTGAAGACTATGACAACAAACATTTCAACATGTACCCTGCTTATTATAGCTCACAAGCCATTCGTTTTTTTGAAGATGATACTACCCATTTAAAGTTTTTTGCTAATAATAATATTAATTACAACCCAGTAAGCAGGAAAATGAGTTTGTACACAGAAGTAGTTAATGACTATTTTGGTCCGTTTAGATTAGGTATTGGTATTTTAATTAGAAGCGATGGCAAGGTAGATTCTACAAAAGGAAGCGATACTACAAAGCTGTTGGCAAAAAAACAAGATTTATTAACTGCTTTACAAAATGGCGGTGGTGATATTTCCCTTAATGTAAAATATCCATTTATTAAACAACTAAATGCTAGTAGCTTGTTTCACTATAAAGTTTATTTATACGCCAACACCGGATTTTCGTTACCTGTATTAAACAAAGCCACTACCGATTTTTATTTAAACTCCGACTTAGGTATGGAGGGTGTATTATATGCAAAAGGCTTTAACAATAAAATTACCTTTTACAATCAAACAAAAACAGCCTATTATTTTGGAAACAGAAACTATAGGAAAATAATAAAAGATTTAAATGCAGATGACCCTTCCTCATTTTTTATGCTACAAACATCTTTTGGCTTAGATTTTTTAGATGGCTATAGATTAAGGGTAGATTTATTTACAGGTAATAAGTTTGTTCGTAATAATTTTCCAGCAACTATTACATTTACAATAAGACCTGGTAAAGATAAAAAGGCAAAATAAATATCTTTTTAAAATACATACTCATAACATAATTACAAAAAATATGAAACACTTACTTTGTTTAATATGCCTACTTGTATCTATTAGTGTAATTGCACAGCCGGTAGAAAAAATTAATTGCCACGAAATTAAAAACTTGGCACTATTAAAACAATCAAAGCCTAATTGGAACGTAGTGTATAAATACTATCCCAATTCCCAAAAATTAAATACAAGCCAAGACTCTATTGGAATTGCTTTAAGAAATAAAATAGGCGGCTATGTAAAAATAAATGCTGAAGGTGAAAACGATGGGGATTACAAATATTGTTGTGCATTAAAAATGAGCTACGCAATGAATAAGGCTGGTAAAAGCATACGGTTTTTTAAAAATACTTTTTTTTCATTTGGAGGCGGAGATGATAATAATTACATAGAGTCTGCTTGCTTTTTTAAAGAATGGCTTTTAAAAACATTTGGAAAACCAGAAATTGAACTTGCCGGAAACATAATGGAGGAAGATAAAAATAAACTAACTGGTAAAAAGGGTATTATTGTTTTAATTCCTAATGAAAGTGCAGGCTGGTCGGCATCTGGCCATATAGATTTGTTTAACAAAACTGAATTTGTTAGCGGCTTTAATACTGATATTGACGTAAGTAGTTTTAAATATATTGGGTTATGGATTTTAGAGTAACTATTTAAAAATTAGTTTAGCTGTTCAGCAATTGTAAATAATGGGGCTGTATCCTCTTCTCTTTCTTCATTCCATTCTATTAAAAAATTGTTGCGTCCTTCGCCAGTTACAATAGTCATGTATTTCATTTGTATTAATTCCAACAAACTTAAAAATAAAAATATTGCTTGTATTCGATCTTGGCATACATCAAATATTTTTTCAAACGAAAGTGTTTTATCAGTTTTGCAGCTTTCTAAAACATAGCTTTTACTTTCTTCCATAGTATAAGCATATTGCACAACAGTATGCACAGGCTTATTGTTTTTTTCGTGAAGGCGTTGAGCAACTTTTTCAAAAGCCTTCATCAATTTAAATAACGTTACTGCTTGTATTTCTGTTCCTTCGCCAGCATCTTCACCAATTTGTATTAATTCTTTATGTAAATTACCACGTTTTACCATCAACATTCTAATGGCTTCCATCTCTGCCATTTGAGTGCTTGCTTCTTTAAATCTTTTGTACTCCAAAATTTTGTCTATCAATTCTTGTCTTGGGTCTATTTCATTGCCTTGTGCATCAATTTCTTTACGGGGCAAAAGCATTTTGGCTTTAATACGCATTAATGTGCTTACGAATAAAATAAACTCACTACTTAACTCAATATTTAATTTTTCAGTACTATGGATGAATGCCAAAAAATCGTTGGTAATTTTTGTAATTGGAATATTGTAAATATCTAATTCATCTCTTTCAATAAAAAAAAGCAATAAATCAAAAGGTCCTTCAAATTCGGCTAGTTTAATTTGATATGTTTCGTTAGTCACTAGTTTATATTTAAAAAAATCCCGACAATACTGTCGGGATGCAAATGTATTAATTAGTTGATATACTTTTTTAGTCAATTAATAAATTACTAAAAATGTGGAGAAATTATAATTTGTAATTTAAACCAAGTCCAATAGCATGTTGTATTTGAGTACCTGATGTTTCTAAATCGTTATAACGGGCATTTAATAAAAAGGTAGCACCTATGTATTTGTTTACAGTAAACGTAAATAGGTTGTTCATATCAAAAATTATATTTCCTGGGTTTTGCAAATAGTTAGAGTATAAAGTTGTAGTAGATTTGTAATTTACTCCTTTGCCTAAATCGTAATTAGCGTTAGCTTGTACAAAAGCCCCAAAACCTAAGTTTACAGTTTTACCAGCTTTTACACCAAATAATTCTACATTTTTCAAACTTGGTTTTAATTTAGTAGTTACCTGTGCCATCAATGGCGACATTAATACAGAAAAATGAACATTTGGCTTATATAAAATACCAGGACCAAATTTAATATAGCCGGGAGTTAAAAAAGCATTTTCAAATCTTGATTCTAAACCAAAATAAGCTGCATAGCTCCAATTTTTACTAAATTCTTTCCCGTAGATAGAATTAAAGTTTAAATAGTCATCGTTCTTTAAAAATTGGCTTCCAGTACTTGTTGTTTTTGCTACGCCATATCTTCCTCTAAATGAGTTTAACCAATTCGTTTTTCCTTTTTTTCTATCAAAATTGTAATCTACAATTCCTTTTATTCCAATAAAAGATTTTTCGCCACCCCTAGCATCATACCAATCGTTGTTAATACCAGCTTCATTTACGGATAAATTTAATGTACCCCCTTTTGTCCAACCATCTTTTAAATCAGGTTTACTTTTTGTTAAGTTAGCAGCATCTGCACCTACATTTTGGGCTAATAAACTAGTGCTACATACCAATACAGCTATTAGTAAATAAATTACTTTTTTCATTTTAATTGTTTTAAGTGGTTATTAGTTATTTTCTGCTAAGACAATTTACATACGATTAAGGTTGCGTCAAAAAAAAATACACTCCAAAAAAGGAATGTATTTTCAATAAAATTATAATGAAAAGACTATTTTTTCAAAGAATCTCTAATTTCCATTAATAACGCATCTGTGCTAGATGGACCAGCTAGAGTTTCGGCAGCTTTAG
>JANNWD010000282.1:0-7445 GCA_031408315.1 Bacteroidota bacterium | reverse complement strand
AAATCTGTTGTACCTCTTTTTGTTGCATTAGCATCTACCTTAACACAACTATTCACAACATTATTTACTGGAGTAGCACCAGATGGGGTAATGGTTGCAATTAAATTACAATTACCATCTCTATAGTTTGTACCACCTGCCATTACACTTATATTTTGGCAAACTGCTGCACCGCCAGCTGCGGCTGCTAACGTATTTGATGCAGGGTCAACAGTAATAGTAACCATAGTAGAACCTGTTTGCCCGTTACTAGCATTTGTGGCATTAATAGTATATGTTGTTGAACTTGTAGGCGTAGCAGTTACAACAGCACCAACTGCAGTGTTTAAATAAGTTGCTGGGCTCCAAGCAAAATTTATTACATCTGGCGTAAAGCGAAAGCTATTAGTAAACCCACTCCATGTGTTTGTATTATTTCTGCCTGTTGCTGTAGTGGCAGCTGAGCCAGCTGCGTTTTCTACCCCTTGTGCTTTGCCTAATGTTGTATTTGTGCAAGTAGAGGTATGTAGTTCAACCACATTACTAGTTTCGTATAATTGTATTTGAAAAGTAGTAGTACCTCCACCACTTGCAAAAGGCACATCTTGATAACTTACTACAAACACTCTATTTGGGGCAGCACCATCTGTATAATATTCCAAAACACCAGTTGCTGCCAATGTTAAGTTTGTTGTAACACCATGCACTGCATTATTTGGGTCGGCAGCATTTGGAAGTGCAAAACCAAAGCCTGTAGTAGCGGTAGTAGTACTAAAATTTATCCAACCGTTTGAGCTTACGTTTACCGATGTATATGGGTTTCCATAAAATGTAAAATTAAAACCTATTGGAATATTATCCCATCTAGCGTCATTATTATTTATACCACCAGAACGAGGAATGGGGGTAACGCCAGTAATACCTGCACCATCAGCTAATATATATACTCCATAATCTGAAATTAAAGAAGTAGCAATACTTGAAACCGTATAGCTAATTGGCGTTGCACTTGCAGTTATTGTGGTAGAATTACTAGAGCAAACTGTATAATTATTGGCAAAAGAAGTTACGGTAAGTTGTGCAAAATCAATATAATAAAAACAAATAAAGGCTAATGATAGGTAGTATTTTTTCATTTTTGTTGGATGTGTTTATTAAATACGCTAACGATTAATAGGTATAAATTATTGTGTATTTACAGTTGTGTGTGGTGTACAAAAATAATTACTTAAAAAAATCATATTAAAATTTTAATAATAAAACGTATAAATACCAAGGGTATTTTCATGGCAGTTACCGTAAAAAAAGGTTGCTTTTTTTTATACAGCCTACAATTATTTTATATAATTTTCGTTTGTTAAAATAATAGACACAATATCCAATAGAAAAATCAAATCCAATTTGTATGTTAAAGATTTACGTTGTATTCTTTATCTCTTTTTTATCGCTTACCATTAATGCACAAAGCGATGGTAAATTTGCAAACGCTAGTAGAGGTGTTGAAGCCGGCTCGGCAGATGATAATCAAAATGGCTTTACTGGCCAAAGTGGAACAGGGGCTAATATTGATGTTATTTACCACAAAATATTTTGGCGTTTAAATCCAGATTCTGGTAGTGTTATTGCTCCAATTAAGTATATACGGGGTTCAGTTCAAACCAATTTTAAAACTATAACAACCAACGTAAGTTCTATTACGTTTGATTTACGTTCCTCACTAGTTATAGATTCAATAAAATTTAGAACAAGTAAATTTATTGGCTCTCCAAACTTTACTCGTAGTGGAAATATTGTTACACTTAATTTAGGCGTTACACTTGCAGCTACGGGTACTATCGATTCTTTTACTGTATTTTATCAAGGTGTACCGCCTGCAGTTGTAGGTGCTGCAGAAGGATTTCAATTAGCTAAATCTCCAAGAAGACCAGGGATAACACTTGCCGATACAGGTAATTATATTTACACCTTATCAGAATCTTATGAGGATAGAGATTGGTGGCCATGCAAAGCAGATATGCAAGATAAGATAGATAGTATGGATATAATTGTAAGTGTACCTTGGACAGGTGCAGATACTTTTTGGGTAGCATCAAACGGAAAACTAATTGACTCTACAATTAGTGGGGGTAGCCGAACTTTTAGGTTTAAAAATACATACCCAATGGCATCTTATTTAGTAAGCGTTGCTGTTGCTAGATACAATAGATATTACAGGTCAATAACCTTGCCTAGTGGCTATGTTTTACCTTGTGTATTTAATATTTTTAGAACAAAATCATCTTATACAAGCATTACCAATGCAATGGCAATACAAGATTCTGTTGTGTATAAATTTAGCCAAAAATTTGGTGATTATCCCTTTAAACAAGATAAATATGGATATTATGAAGGGCTTGGTGGAGCAGGAGGTATGGAGCATCAAAGCTTTTATGCAATGGCTACAGGTTCTATAACAAGTCAAGCAACTTTATCGCATGAGCTAATGCATCAATGGTTTGGAGATAAAGTAACCTTTGCTACATGGGCCGATTTGTGGTTGGCAGAAGGTTTTGCAAGATATGGAGAAGCATTAGCAGGAGAATTACATTCGGCAACTGGTTTAAATCCTGTAGCAGAATTAGCATCAGCAAAAACTTCGGCCAGAACAACTACAACTAATAGAGCAAAAATTACAAGTTTTACCACTTCTGATCAAGTATGGACAACCACCAATACAAGAGCGGTTTATGATAGAGGTTGTATGGTAGTATCTATGCTTAGGGCTTTGAGTGGAGATAACAATTTTTATCAGGCTTGCCGAAATTATTTAGACCCGGTTATTGGTGCTGGCTACAAATCTGCCACAACCGATTCTTTAAAAAATAATTTTAATAAAGTTTTAAATTATGATTTAACTCCTTTTTTTAACGATTGGGTTGTTGGGCAAGGTCATCCAACTACTGTTGTACGATGGAATAACCCATCTCCCAAAGTTTTAGCCGTATCAATTGGGTCGCAATCTAGGTCGGCATCTGCTACTGCAACATACTTTCATAACGTAATTGTTTTACGAGTACAAGGAGCTGGAGGAGAGGATACAAGCATAGTATTTTACGACCTAGATGGTAGCAACTTAGCCAAGGCTGGTAACGGAATAGCCGCTGCTACAGCCGGAAACATACTTTATTATCCACTAAGCTTTATACCTACTACAGTAACTTTTGATCCATTTAATAGAACAATGTCTGCAGGCTCTACCAGCAAACTAACTACACTCGATTTAAATATTGTAGATTTTGTAGTTAAGCAAAATGGCAATGTGCATGATGCGTTATTTACCTTAGATAATAACAGCACTAACTCTACCATTATTTTAGAAAGAAGTGCCGATGGAATTAGGTTTGTAGAGTTAGGCACTATGGATGTACAAAACAACAATACACAAAACACAAAACAATATTATTTAAAAGATGCTTCTCCATTAATAGGTGCAAATTACTACAGGGTAAAATATAAATATATTGATGGCAGCTATAAATACTCAAAAACGATTAAGTTAACTGTAGCTATTACAAAAGATAATTTTAGTATAGTAAATAACCCAGTTAAAGAAAATATCGAGTTAAGGCTTAACCAAATTAATTTAATAAATCAAAATATAGTATTTGCCATTTATGATGCAAGTGGAAAGCTAGTTAATCAACTCAATAAAAAACTAACAAATACATTAACTCAAATACAAACATCAAAACTAGCAAATGGAGGGTATGTAATCAAAATTAATAACAATAATCAAACATTGCAAATCATCAAATTTGTAAAACAATAGCAAGTATTTAAAATCCAATATCACCATATTATCTTTTTAATGTAAAATATATTTTAAAGATGATATCTAAAACCAATTTATTATGAAAAAATATTTACTATTTTTTTCATTCCTTACCATCTTTCTTTTGAATGATGTGTTTGCACAACCAGCTACATTTGGAATACCTGTGAGTATTGGACGAAATAATTGCGGTACTATTGGTGCTGCACCTTATAATTACATACATACAAATGGTCAAGATAATGCCCATAGTTTTGATTCTGTTTACTTCTTTAATTATGTTAGCCCTAATTTAACATGGAGTACAATTAGATATGCCTATTTCCCTTGATTAAGAATTGGTAACAGTTCTTATATAAGAAGTGGTAATACTTACAGAGATAGATTTAGCATATTTGCAGCAAGTATTTCATTTAACCCTAGAGATGGTAAATTATATTATTTATATACAGACTATAATAATGCAGTTTCTACAACTCTAAAAACATATGTTTGGCGTTGGAATCCAGATACAGCCTTTTCTATAACTCCATATATTGGGGCAGTTGCCGTTAATTTATTAGATACACTAACTAGTTTTGTTTTTGATATTGGAGGTGTTGCCTTTGCCAATAATGGAAATGGTTTTCAAATCGAATTTAGCAATCCGCCTGCACCTTATAAGTCTCGGTTGCGTAAAATCGATTTTGTAGCAGATGTTATTGACCCAATTGCAGATACTTTAGATTTAATACCAGGTGCAGGCGGTAGGGGCGACACTATGTATAATGTAGGTAGCGGAGATATTACTCAAATGCCCAACGGTCAAATGTATTATGTATTCGACAATAAATTATTTACACCAGATTATGGTAGTTACGGAAACCCTACTCGTCATATAACCTCTACTTATATTGATACTATCCGAAGGCCTACGGGTGCTACAAGTTTGGTTGGTTTAGCTTATGCCGATGGTGATTTGGTAGCGGCATATTCCCCCGGTTGTATTTATCGAAGAATTGACCCCATAACTGGCGATACCAACTTTGTTAATTATACTTATGCCGCTGGTAAGGGAGTTAGATCTGTGGATATGACGCAGATTTTATCTGGCCTGGGTGTTGCTAAAAGATTAGTTTCAATAGTGCCAACAGGCACACCCAAACAATACGATGTAATTTATGATGTAAATATTAAAAACTATGGAACAACACCTATTAGTAATTTACAAGTAAGAGATAGTTTAGGAGGTATTAATGGTAATGCAAATGTATCTAATGTAACAACCTCTATGCAAACTATACCACCACCGCCAGGTATTGCATTAAACCCTGCCTATAATGGTGTTACTATTACAAGTTTATTATTGCCAGTTGGGCAAAACTTACCTAACTTTCCTACAGATAGTAGCAGCTTTATTGTACGAATAAGTTGCAGAATGAGCAATATAGATACTGGAGTTGTTTATTTAAATAGTGCAGTTGGTTTTGCAAGTGGTTATAAAGGGGTGTTATTAAGAGATTCTTCAACAAATGGCCCCGTTGCCGATTTAAATCAAAACGATAAACCAGATGATGCAGGCGAAAGTGTACCTACCCCATTCTTAGTGGCATTAACAGGCACTAGAGGCGGCTGTGGCACATTAACAGCAACATTATATAATGAAAATTTTGGAAATGGTGTAGGGTTATCATCAACTTTACCCACTTCTTTCATAACTACATATACAGGATCTACCACCGAACCTATAGCAAGAAATACCTACACATTAACTAGCAATGCAAGAAATGCTGATACAACAAATTTTGTAAGTATGTTAGATCATACTGGAGGTTTTAATGCAAGAATGATGGTTTTCAATGCAGATGCTCCTCCAAGAGTATTTTTTAGAGATACTATGCCAACATCTTGTCCTGGTCGTCAATACTCACTTACATTTTGGACAGCTTTTCCAGCTAATACAAACTATGCTACAACTTGTAATAGCTTAGGAGGATTTAGATACCCAAAAGTTAAAATGCGTATGATTGATATTACAACAGGCCTAGATGTTGTTAACCTTACTACCGATTCTTTTTACTCACCAGGCTGGGTTCAAAAAGGGATGCGTTGGACAATGCCTAGAGGCTACTCTAATTTAATAATGGAGTTATCAAATGCAGCCCCTGGTGGTTGTGGTAATGATATGGTTTTAGATGATATTGTTTATGGTACTTGCGATGCATTACCTGTAGTTAATACATCATCCTTAACGGGTTGTTTAGGGGATAGCATAAGATTTTTAGGTAGTTTAGTAGACTCTACTGTTTTGCCCGGTGCAAAAGAACAACAATGGCAAGTAGCTAATGCCTTAGCAGGGCCTTATGTAAATATACCTGGTGCAACATTACCTTATCTTACCATAAACCCAATAACAGCGGCAGATACAGGCAAATTTTATCGCTTAATTGTAGCGGCTTCGGGTAGTATTGGTATTCCTATATGTCAATCAATATCTCCGGGGGTTAAGCTAAATGGTCAAGTACCATCAGCCGCAGCTACATCAGCCGGAAGAAATAAAAATCTTATTTGCCCAGGTATTTCGGTAAAAATTTATCATACTGGCGGTACACTAGGTACATCTGCTACTTGGCGTTGGTACACAGGTAGCCCCGGTGGTACTTTTGTAGGAAGCGGAGATACACTAACGGTAACGCCTACCACAAACACAACCTATTACATAAGGGCAGAAGGTGTTTGTAACACTACTGCAGCACAATCGGTTACTGTTACTATAAATTGCGATATTGATAAAGATAATGATGGCATACCCGATTTAGTTGAAAGCGATATGGCCACTGCTTTGGCAGATGCCAATCTTAACGGTATAATTAATGCCTATGACCCTACTTTTGGTGTTTTTAAAGATTTCAATAACGATTACATAAATGATGATTTTCAAGCCGATGGGGATAGTGATAATGATGGAACATTAAATTATTTAGATACAGATTTTCCTGGAAGAACAGATTTGGGTGGGCCTTTAGGTGTGCCAGATGGTAAAGATGATAGGTTTGATAGAGATTTAGATGGTATAATAAATAGTTTAGATTTAGATAGTGATAACGATGGCATACCTGATGTTGTAGAAGCTAACGGTGCAGATACCGATAGAAATGGTATTATTGATGGATATGCCGATACAGATAATGATGGATTATCTGATAATGTAGATACCAGAATAAATTTATTAAATGGTGCAAGTAATACAGGTGTTGGTTTAGATGCTATTAACTTAGATAACGATGCAATACTAAACGAATTTGATACCGACAGTGATAATGATGGTATCCCCGATGTAATAGAGGTATTTGGACCAGATACTAATAACGATGGAAAAATAGATGGCTTTGTAGATGTAAATGGCGATGGAGTACATGATAGCTATATTAACGCCACTGGTTTATTACAAACAGCCGCAGCTATAAGTGCCACCAATGGCAGGGCATCCGGCTACCCCTTTAAAAACTTTGATAGTGATGTAAGAGCTAACCCATATGATGTGGATAGCGATGGAGACGGCATAGTGGATGTAATAGAAGCCGGTTATACAAACCCCAGTTTACTAGGATGGGTAACAGGCCCTTATGGAGCCGATGGTTGGAGCGATGTAATAGATGCCCAAGCCAGTTTAAAC
>JANNWD010000281.1:0-1511 GCA_031408315.1 Bacteroidota bacterium | reverse complement strand
GTCCGTTGCAATGTCGAATATTTTGAATTCATAGGCGGGGTTCGGGCTGTTGGCCTGCGCCAGCGCGACGACTTCGGGCACGATGTCGCCACCGATATAGTGAATGCTGACGGTCTCGAGCACCGATTTCATCCAGTTGAGATCGCCGCACGGGGCATCGAACAGCGTCCTGACGCCGTATTTCTCGATGATGATCGGCAGTTGCGTGCGGACTTCCTCGGTCTGGCTGATCCGCGACCCGATCCCGCTGACGCTTTCGTAATCGCCCCAGTAGCGGCTTTCGAAAATGTGCGAAAAGACGCTTCGCTGATCATAGCGACCAAACCGCAGCGAGTTGCTCAACCGCTGAAATGCGCCTTTCAGACTTGGCATGCGTTAAGCCTTCCGGGAATTGTTAAAGGGTCAATGCGTGCGTATCGTTTTGCCGGCGGCGCAGCGACCTGCAGCGCCTTGGCATCGGCATCCGAATAGACCGCAACCGTGCGAATGCCCATTGCGCGGGCAGTGCGGATGATCCGGCAGGCGATCTCGCCACGATTTGCGATGAGGAGGGATTTGATCATGCTAAGCCCCACACAGCCATCCGCCGGACATTGTCGTGGAACGGTCGTCCTTCTCGACAATGAGTTTTGCGCTAAGCGTTTGACCTTCTTCGTATCGGTTAAGCACTTTACCGTTTGTAGTAACCGTCACCTTATATCCACCGATAGAAAACCGACCGCCGCCATTAATTAGCTCGAGCCCCTTCTCGTCGCTCAAAGCTTCGACAATCAGCTTGCCATCGGGATTGATTAACGCTTGGCTCGTGTTCGAAAACAAGTAGTATTTGTTTCGAGCTACGAACGAACATCCCAAGCCCGGCTCAATCTTAGCCATTTCGGCGTCAGAGATACTATCGAGCTCCACTGACAAGACCGGAACAGCTTTAGGCAGTGCCACTGGCTCTGTCGAGACACTGGGCCGTTGCGCGATCACTGGCACAGCTGTCGATGACGTTGGTTGAGATGCCACACGGTCGGTTGACGCAGTTGGCGCAGCCGACCGTCCAAGCAGAAATGCTAGCGAAGAGCACAAACCCAAAACGACAAGCGCAACTACCGCGACTAAGCCCTTGCTCACCTGCACACCTTCTCCCCCCTCACATCCGGAACACCCCGAACCGGGGCGCCTCCTCAACCGGCGCGTTCAGCGTCGCCGCGAACGCCAGCCCCAGCACATCCCTTGTCTGCGCCGGGTCGATAATCCCGTCGTCCCACAGCCGCGCGGTGGCGTGATAGGGATTGCCTTCGTCTTCGTATTTCTGGCGGATCGGGACCTTGAAGGCTTCGGCTTCTTCCGGCGTCCATTTGTCGGCGTCGCGGTGCACCGTCGCCAGCACGCTCGCCGCCTGTTCGCCGCCCATCACCGAAATCCTCGCATTGGGCCAGGTGAACAGGAAACGTGGGCTATAGGCCCGTCCGCACATGCCGTAATTGCCCGCGCCAAAGCTGCCGCCGATCAGCACGGTAATC
>JANNWD010000280.1:0-2236 GCA_031408315.1 Bacteroidota bacterium | reverse complement strand
TTTATTTACAAATTGCCATTGAAAGTTTTCATCCATAATTTTCATTTCATCCTCTGGGTGGCTTATGAATAAGGTTTCTAGTAAAGCATTGGGATATTCGGTAGGACTATTAAGCATAAAATTAAAACTACCGTTATTGCCATATTCTTTTAAATCTAGCTCCAGTAATTTTTTATAAATAGTATTACCAAAGTCTTTAAAGCCAATATACCTGTAAAATACACTTGTGCCTTTTACATCTATCGGATTAGCGGCAGAGTTTAAATGCACACTTAACAGTAAATCAGGCAAGCTATCTCTGTAAAATAAAATGCGTTGTTTGTTTTCAAAATCTTTATCTAGTACTCTTGTCATTATTACTTTGGCACCCTCTTTCTCTAAAGTCTGTTGAAGTTTTAAAGCCAATTGCAATGTTATTATTTTTTCCGATGAGCCTGTAGGCCCACCAGCACCAGTGTTACTGCCACCATGCCCAGCATCTATACCAATAATTAGTTTTGATAAACTTAGCTCTTTGGGTTGCCTTCTTATTTTAATAGTTAAAGCATTGCCTTTGTAATAAATGCTATGCCCCCAATGTTGTTGGTGTTTTAGCTCAATGGTAATTCTAAATATTTCATCTTCCAATTGCTCATAAAAAACATTTTTAATTTCTTTACAATTTTCTAATTGTGTAATCCAATTGGTATTATTAGTTGCTCCAAATACATCTACTACAATTTTGCTTGGGTTAACTTGTTGAATACTCTGGTATGGTAACTTTGTAGCTAGCCCTAGTTGTACATAATCATAAGCACTATCGCCATATACTCTCCATGCATTAGTTAAACTTTCTGGAGAAAATGTGCCTTTGGGTAAAAAGTCTACAACATCATCAGGTACATACGCCGTTCTGTATTTACTTAGTTGTACTTTATAATTACTACCCACTTTGCCTACTACATTTAATTGTATGGCGCTATCTATGTATCCAATTTTTGCTCCCCCTAATCTATCATCACCTAATCCAAAAAGTAAATGGGCTAGCCTACCTTTTGTTATAGCAATATTTGGTGCTAATGGACTAAACATACTTATCCAACTATTGGCTTTTGTTGTAAAAGATTTACCAGCTTTATCAATTATAGTTATAGGTATTTTAGTTACAAAAAAACTATCGGTTTCTTTTACAATATACTCTCCTTGGTAAATGCCGGGTATTTTATTTTGGCTTGATGTGGGCATTTCATAAAGAGGAATAGTAACATTTGCAAACACTTTACAATTAGGCAATGCCTTTACTTTAAACTTAATTCTATCGCCAGCTTTTACATATAAATTTCCTTCGGGGTAAATATCAATAGTAGCAATAGAAAGCGTTTTAACGGTGTCGGCTGGTTTGGGTAATGTGTAATTGTATTTTAAAATTTTGCTTACTGTTTTATTTTCTGTATTTATTGCCATTAACATAAATGAAGTGTCCCCTACATTTAAGTTTATTTCGTAAGCAAAAGCACCTGTTGCATAAACTTTTACGGAGTTATTATTTACAGTTAGGCTACAAGTTTTACAAGTGCTGCCCACTATATATTGTTTGGCCGATTTTACTAGTTGGTTTTCTTTAGTGGGCTGTACTAATTTAACAAATGGTTTTTCTGTAGTTTGAGCAAAGCTAATTTGCAGTTTTAGTACTAAGAAAATTATAGAAAAAATTGGGACTACTTTCATGATATAAAATTACAAATAAAAAAAGGAGCAAAAATGCTCCTTGTGAAAGTTTAAAAAAATCGTTTACCAACAATACTTACCCTCTGCAATCATTTTATCTGCCACTCTTCTCCTTGCATCTTTCACATTGAATGGTTCTGCTTTAGTAAAGCGTTTTAAACCCAAAAGCATCATACGTTGTTCATCACCGCTTGCAAAGCTATTAATGGCATCTTTACCAAATTTGTTTACTCTATCCATAGCATCTGTTAAATAAAGACGAAGCATATCAATTTCGTTTTGGCAATTTGCTTCACCATTTTTATCTACCATTTTCATTACACGTAATAAAGTACTTTCTACTTCAAACGTTTCAATGGCCATATCTGCAATATTCATTAAAATTTCTTGTTCTTTATCCAGCGTCATCATTAATTTTTGCACTGCTGCACCAGCCACCATCAAAATACATTTTTTCATGTTTACCAAAGCTTTACGCTCTTTAGCAAATGTCGTTTCATCATCATTACCAAATTCTGGAATACTCATT
>JANNWD010000279.1:0-14379 GCA_031408315.1 Bacteroidota bacterium | reverse complement strand
CATTAGCAAGTAAAGCTACTGGATACCCTATTGCAAAAATTGCCGCTAAACTATCCATTGGATATAATTTAGATGAGTTAAAAAATCAAATTACCGAAAGCACTTCCGCTTATTTTGAAACTGCTTTGGATAATGTAATTGTAAAAATACCCCGTTGGAATTTTGATAAATTTAAAGGAGCAGATGATACATTAGGTTTTCAAATGAAATCAGTTGGTGAGGTAATGGGTATTGGCCGTAGTTTTTGTGAGGCTATACAAAAGGCTTGTCAAAGTTTAGAAAACGAAGCCGTAGGCTTAGGCTATTATGGCAAAAGTATGCAACATGCCGAGGAATTGATTGAATATATAAAAATACCAAAGTGGGATAGGCTGTTTAGAATTAAAGATGCGTTGATGCTAGGTGTAAGTGTAAAAACAATTGCTTCTATAACTGGTATAGATAAATGGTTTTTACATCAAATAGTAAAAATTTGCAATTGCGAAAAAGAAATTGCCAAATTTGATGATGTACAGCAATTACCAGACAGTTTATTAACAGAAGCAAAATTTTTAGGGTTTAGCGATGAACAGATTTGCCGCATTATGAAAGATGCCACTGATGAAGAGGTTTATGAAAAAAGAAAAGCAATAGGATTAACCAGGGTATTTAAAATGGTAGATACTTGTGCTGCAGAATTTGAAGCAAAAACGCCTTACTTCTACTCAACCTTTGAAACAAAATCATCAGAAAATAATTTATTAAGTAACGAATCAATTGTAACGGCTAAGAAAAAAATAATAGTACTTGGCAGCGGCCCAAACCGCATTGGGCAAGGCATTGAGTTTGATTACTGCTGTGTACATGGTTTGTTGGCCATAAAAGAATGTGGTTACGAAGCTATAATGGTAAATTGTAATCCTGAAACTGTAAGTACCGATTTTGATATTGCCGATAAACTTTATTTTGAACCTGTGTTTTGGGAACATCTTTGGGAAATAATTGAACATGAAAAACCTGAGGGTGTAATTGTACAACTTGGCGGACAAACAGCCTTGAAATTAGCCAAGCGTTTACACGAAAAAGGGATAAAAATTATTGGAACAAGTTTCGATAATATGGATATTGCCGAAGATAGAGGACGCTTTAGCGATATGTTGAAAGAACTGGGTATTCCATATCCAAACTATGGCACCGCCTTAACAACGGATGATGCTATTGCAGTAGCAAAAGAAGTGGGCTATCCTGTTTTAGTACGCCCTAGTTATGTACTTGGCGGACAAAGAATGCGTATTGTAATTAACGATGAAGAATTAGAAAAAGGGGTACTTAGTTTATTAAAACATTTGCCCGATAATAAAATTTTAATTGATCATTTTTTAGATAGATGCCAAGAGGCAGAAATAGATGGAATATTTGATGGTACCGATTTTCATGTGATGGGTGTAATGGAGCATATTGAGCCAGCAGGTATTCATAGCGGTGATAGTAATGCTGTGCTGCCACAATTTAATTTAACGCCATTGATAGTTACAACCATGGAACATTACGCCGAAAAAATTGCCAGAGCATTAAATATAAAGGGCTTAATTAATATTCAGTTTGCTATAAAAGATGGAAATGTATTTGTAATAGAAGCCAACCCAAGAGCCAGCCGTACTACACCGTTTATTGCAAAAGCTTACCAAATACCATACCTAAATATTGCTACTAAAGTAATGCTTGGCGAAGCAATGATTAAAGATTTTACTTACGAAAAAAAGCTAACTGGTTTTGCTATTAAAGAACCTGTTTTTAGTTTCAATAAATTTCCTGGAGTAAATAAAGAATTAGGACCAGAAATGAAAAGTACCGGCGAAGCCATACGTTTTATCAAAGACTTACGAGACCCTTACTTTAGGCAATTGTATAAAGAGAGAAGTATGCATTTGAGTAAATAACAATTAGTACTCTATACAAATAATTACAAGTATTCAAAATCGTATTTACGAAATACGTGGCGAAAGGGTAATGATAGACAAAGATTTAGCCTCCCTTTATGAGGTAGAAACTAAAGTACTTAATCAAGCTGTTAAAAGGCATATTAAGCGATTTCCGTCAGATTTTATGTTTCAACTAACTAAAGAAGAGTTTGAAAACATTGAATATCAAATAAATAACCTTGATTCTTTAAGGTCACAATTTGTGACCTTGAACGCAAAACGTGGAAGCAACTTAAAATATCTACCCTATGTCTTTACCGAACAAGGCGTAGCCATGCTAAGCGGTATATTAAATTCGGACAAGGCTATTAGCATGAACATTGCTATTATGAGGGCTTTTGTTGCCATAAGAAAAACGCTACTAGAGCAAACAGATACTAAAGAACAATTACGATTAGTAAAGGAACGTATTGGTGAACATTATGCCCAATTAAATGAATTGTACGATGCTATGGAAAACTTACTCGATGATAAGGCTGCACAAAAAAAGTGGGAAGATAGAGAACGAATTGGCTTTAAGAAATAAAAACTAAAACTCTACAATACCTTCTAAATAATGCTTACTAATGCCAAAGTATTCTTTGGCATTTTTTATTTTTTGTAACACAGCCTCATTTGTTTGGTTACTTATTTTTTCTCCAACAATCATAATATTTTTAGGAGTATGTGCATCGGTAATAAATTCAAACACTTTTGTTTTGTAGCCAAAATATTCAAGCACCAAAGCTCTTATACTATCGGTAACCATTTCGGTTTGGCGTTCTAAAAAAATACCATGCTGTGTAATAAAACTAATATCGTTTTGTTTTTTATTAACTGATATTTCTTTACGTATTTGTTTGTGGCAGCAAGGGGCAACTACAATTAGTTGAGCATTTGCATTTATTCCTTTTGCAATAGCATCATCGGTTGCCGTATCGCAGGCATGTAAGGCAATGAGTACATCTATAGTATTGGCAGTATACTTTTCAATTGTTCCTTCTTCAAAAAATAAATTGCTAAAGTTACATTTTTTAGCAATGTTGTTACAAAGTGTAACCATATCTTTCCTAAACTCAACACCAGTAATTTTTGTTTTGATATTTAGTATAGTAGTTAAATAATCGTACAAAGCAAAGGTTAAATATCCTTTTCCACTACCCATATCTACTACATTTACTACATCTTTTTTGGATAAATTTTTAAGTAACGAACTTAAAATTTCAATATAATGATTAATTTGTTTGTACTTATCCTGTGTGGCTTTAAACACATTACCATTGGCGTCGGTAATGCGTAACTCAGTTAAGTATGTTTTATTTTTTGTAGAAATAGGATGATTTTTTTTATTATTGTGCTCTAATGATGGTAATATTTTTTTTGATGGCTTTATTTTTTTTAAAGTATACGTTCCTTTTTTATCTTCTAGTAATAAATCAAATTCGGTTGTAAATAATGTAGTAAATTTAAAACCATCTTTAAGTGCATGTTCAATTTCAGTAGCAGCATCATTAAAACTGTAGTTTTTTACAATATCTTTTGTTTTGTATCTATAAGTAAAACTTAATTTCTCTTCGGCTTTAATAATTGTTTTTTTTATGTAGATGTTTTTTAAATCTGGCATTAAGCCTTTATAATTACCTAATGTAATTGATGCAAATATTTTATTTGAAAGGCTACTTTTTAATTCATTTAAAAAGGTAACAAGAGGTTGCTCCATTTAATTATCTGTTATTTACTTGCAAATTTACTTTAAATAACAAGACTATAAATCATAAAATTATTTTGTAAATACTTAATTATTAAGTAATTAATTCCCTAATTTAGATTATGCTTAAAAACCAAGCTACACCAATTTGGAAACTAGCCCCATTTATTAGGCTATTAACTCCGTTATGTGTAGGCATAGTATTGCAATGGTATTTTCCATTACCGTTTAATGCCATAATAATGTTGGTACTAATTTTTGGTGTTAGTATTTTAAGTTTTCAATTTCTTTCGTTAACAAAAAATTATCAATGGCAAACAATAAAAGGGGGTATAATTTTTGTATTATTAGTTGCTCTGGGCTTATTACTTACTTACACAAATAATACTAGCAAGAATACTAATTGGTACGGCAATAAATACAAAGTAAACGATTTTTTAGTAGTAAGATTGGAAGAGCCTGTTGTAGAAAAAAACAAATCGTACAAGGCAGATGGTTTTGTAGAAGCTGTAGTTAGAAATGATTCTATAATTAAAACACAAGGTAAAATTTTACTTTATTTTGCTAAAGATTCTATAGCAGGTTTATTACACTACGGCGATAAAATTTTAATTAATAAAAATATTCAACCCATAAAAAATTCGGGCAACCCTGGTGGTTTTAATTATCAACGCTATGCTGCATTTCAACAAATATTCCATAATGTATTTTTAAAAGAAAAAGATTGGGTAAAAACATCCGAAATAAAAATTAATTGGTTTAAGCAATTTGTATTTAATGCCAGAAAAAATATACTATCGATCTTACAAAAAAATATTGGCAATAATAAAGATGAATTGGGTATTGCTGAAGCATTATTAATTGGCTATACTAACGATTTAGATAAAGACTTAGTACAAGCTTACAGCAACACAGGCGTAGTACATATAATAGCCATTAGCGGAATGCACTTAGGTTTAATTTATGTTATGCTTGTTTGGCTGTTTGGAAGACTACCAATCATAAAAAAATCAAAAATTGTACAAGTTGTTTTAATATTAAGTTGTTTATGGCTTTTTTCATTACTTACTGGGGCATCGGCATCTGTATTACGTTCTGCAGTAATGTTTAGCTGTATTGCCATAGGCAAAAACTTTTTTAAACAAGCTTCTATTTATAACTCTTTAGCAGCATCTGCATTTATTTTATTGTGTTACAATCCTTATTATTTATGGGATGTTGGTTTTCAATTAAGCTATTTAGCTGTTGTTGGTATTATTATTTTTCAAAAACCAATTTATAATACCATCTACATAAAAAATAAATACATAAACGAAGTGTGGAAATTAGTTGCTATTTCTATTGCGGCACAATTACTAACTTTTCCAATTTGTATTTACTATTTTCATCAGTTTCCAAATTTATTTTTGTTTACAAACATAATTGCGGTGCCACTTTCCAGTATAATTTTGTATGTAGAAATTGCTTTAGTTGCATTAAGCTGGATTCCTTTTGTTAGCACTTGGTTAGGAAAACTAACACAAGGACTAGTTTGGCTAATGAATAAAATTATTCTGTTTGTAAACAATTTTTCATTTGCCGTTTGGGATAAATTACCTGCAAGTATTTTAACAACATTATTTTTGTACTTAGTTGTAATTAGTTTTAGTATTTGGTTGATAAAAAATAGAAAAAGCTATTTAAAATTTTCATTAGTTGCTTTATTCTTTTTTATACTATTACAATCATTTATGAATTGGCAAATAAAAAAACAAGAAAAACTAATTGTGTATAATGTGCCACAGCACCAAGCAGTAGATTTTGTAAGTGGTAACAACTATAAATTTATAGGCGATAGTATTTTATTGGTAGATGGAATTTTGCAAAATTTTCATTTAAAACCTGGTAGAATAAAGTTGCAATTAAACCAACGAGTAGATAGTTTACCTAATTACTTTGCAAAAAATATTTTTCATCAATTTAACGATAAAAAAATACTATTAATAGATGCAGCAATGCCATTTGATAGTTTAGCCAACAAAATAAATGTTGATATTATTGTGATTTCAAAAAACCCAAAAATATACATAGCACAATTAGCAAGCGTTTTCAACTGCAAAACCATTGTTTTTGATGCAAGTAACAGTCTGTGGAAAATTGATAGATGGAAACAAGATTGCGATAAGCTAAATTTGCACTATTATTCAGTTCCAGATAATGGAGCATTTGTTTTAGACCTTTAACTGCACATTTTCAATGACAAAAAAAATAAGCTCCGCTTTAATTTCCGTTTTTTATAAAGATGGTTTAGAAAACATTATTAAACTATTGCACCAGCATAATATAGTAATTTATTCTACAGGCGGCACACAAAAATTTATAGAAGATTTGCAAGTGCCATGTGTGCCTGTAGAAAGCTTAACAACCTATCCATCCATTTTAGGCGGCAGAGTTAAAACCCTCCACCCAACAGTATTTGGCGGTATTTTAGGCAAAAGAGATGATGCACAACATGTTGCCGAAATGCAACAGTACAGCATACCCGAAATTGATTTAGTAATAGTGGACTTATACCCTTTTGAAGAAACTGTGGCTTCAACTACAAACGAAACTGCCATTATAGAAAAAATAGATATTGGCGGTCCAAGTATGATACGTGGAGCAGCAAAAAACCATGCAGATGTAGTGGTAATTGCAGCAAAAAAGGATTATATTTTATTTGAGGAGATATTACAAACACAAAACGGCGAAACTACTTTAGAGCAACGCCGACTGTTTGCCATTAAAGCGTTTGATGTATGCACTGGCTACGATATGGCTATTAGTAATTATTTTAACAACACACAATTTGTAAACCCATTTAGTAAGGCGAAAAGTGTTTTACGCTACGGCGAAAACCCCCACCAGCAAGGTGTTTTTTATGGCAATTTAAATGAATTGTTTACGCAATTAAATGGTAAAGAATTATCGTACAATAATTTGGTAGATGTAGATGCTGCTATGCAACTAAAAGCAGACTTTTTTGATGAAGCAGATGCATTATTCGGAATAATTAAACATACCAATGTTTGTGGTGTGGCTTTACGTAGTAATGTTTTAGAGGCATGGCAAACAGCCCTAGCTGGCGACCCAGAAAGTGCTTTTGGTGGCGTACTGGTTTGTAATAAACCAATAGATGTAGCTACAGCTAATGCTATAAACGAAATATTTTTTGAAGTATTAATTGCACCATCTTTTAACGAAGATGCTCTAACAATTTTAAAAGCAAAAAAAAATAGAATACTGCTGCAACTCACCACTCACCATTCACCACTCACCACTCAAACCAAGTCTATCCTAAACGGCATTCTCTCTCAACAAAATGACGAAGGAAATTTTACTGAATGGAAAGAAGTAGGTGGCAGAGAAACAACGCCGCAAGAAAAAGAAGATTTAAAATTTGCCAACATAATTGCCAAGCATTTAAAAAGCAATAGCATTGCGTTGGTAAAAAATAAACAATTAATTGGTAAGGGATGTGGGCAAACAAGTCGTATAGATTCCTTACGCCAAAGCATTGAAAAAGAAAAGCAATTTAATTTTAATTTACAAGGAGCAGCATTAGCAAGCGATGCATTTTTTCCGTTTGATGATTGTGTAAAAATTGCACATGCAGCAGGTATTACATCATTTATACAGCCGGGTGGCAGCATAAGAGATAAGGATAGTATTGATTATTGCCAACAAAATAATTTGGCAATGGTAATTACGGGGTTAAGGCATTTTAAACACTAAAATAAAACCGCAGAGACGGAGAGACACAAAGAAATTTAAAAATTAAACTCAGCGTCTCTCCGCCTCTGCGGCAAAAGACAAATAAAATAATATCAAAACAAAAGGATACATAGCATTAGCCATTACTAGCATATTGTGGGGTACTACTTGGGTAGCCAGCAAATTAGGCGTAAATGAGTTGCCAGCATTGCAAATGGCTGCTATTAGACAGTTTATTGGAGGTAGTTGTTTTTTACTTTTTTTTATTGGGTACAAAAAATTATCATTACCTACTGCTAAGCAATTTGCCTTTATAATTTTATTAGCACTATTAATGTTTGTTGGTGCAAACGGTTTAAGCACTTGGAGTTTAAATTATATTCCTACCGGATTAAGTGCATTAATTGGAGCATTGTATCCGTTAAGCGTTGTATTAATAGAAGTAATTTTTTACAAAAAAAATAATGCCACACCACTTACTTATTTAGGAATGTTTTTAGGCATTATTGGTGTAGGTTTTGTGTTTTACGAAAATGCATTTCACTCTCAGCCCAAAGGCTTTGGATATGGCTTAGTGTTGTCAATTACGGCAATGCTGTGTTGGAGTTTTGCCACTTTATTTATTAGCAAAAGTAAAATGAAATTAAACGCTTATTATAGTGCAGGCTTGCAAATGTTTGTAGGTAGTTTTTTATTGTATGCATTGGCGTTATTTACCAAACAAACAATTCCATTTTCAGCAATACCGACTAATGCATGGTGGGTAATTGTATACTTAGTTATTGCAGGTTCTATAATTGCATTTGTAGCATTTATTTATTCTTTAAAAGTTTTACCGCCAGCTATTTCATCGTTGTATGCCTACATAAACCCTTTGGTAGCAATGGTTGTAGCCTATTTTGTTGTGGCCGAAAAACTTACGTGGAATATTTTATGGGGAGCAATAATAACTTTAGCAGGAGTGTATTTAGTAAACTATAGCATAAAGCGAAACGATAAAAAAGTAATAGAACAAAACGAAATATAAAATAGTTTTATTGTCCGGGCATTATTTCATTGGGCATCATCGTTGCTAACTTGTTCTGTTAATTATTTATTTCCTGTGGAAATGAATAATTAATCACTCTTGTACATTTTATCTTTATTCATCTTTGCAGCACATATCTATTTCCCCCAAAAATTTTGCATACATACTTGCCCACCCTTTAAATTCATTTGCTGTGCCTAAAAAATTATTATGAAAAATAGTAATTAACGTACCGCTAACTTCAGTACATATTTTATAGTAGTGCATTAACTCATCAAAACTTTGCTGTGGTGTTTGTTTTTGTTCGTAATGACAATTAGCATCCATAAAACAAAACGGATGAATGCGTAAATTAGTTTCTTCATTTTTTTCTACATTAAACCAATAAAACGAAGAGGCTACAGATGCTCTAAAACCATTGATACTGCCGTATCCCATACTATAATCGTCGGTAATTTCTGCTTCAATTAATTGCTGATAGCCTTGCGGCAAACTAAATTTTATAAAATGCTGCCGAGAAGATGAAATAGATAATTCACTAATCGATTCTAAATAGCCTTTTTCTTTTTTTAATAAAGAAAAGTTAGTTGCACTTTGCCAACTAGGATGAATACCGATGCTGTATTTTTTTGCATGTAATTTTATCAATCGCCACATTGCATTTTTGTGTAAGGCAATATTTTTATCGTATTGGCTAGTTTTTTCGGCTAATAAAAAAAAGTAGGTAGCACTTAAATTATATTTTTTGTGTAAAGTATTTATCCAGTCATAACTATCAAAAGGGTCATTTTGCAAACCCAGTAAAACCTTTATTCTTTCTAAAGATGGTTGTTTAAAAAATCCGCCTAAATTTCTTACTACGCCTTTGTGTAAATAACTGTAAGCAATATCAATATCGTAAGTTGGAAGATAATTGAATATTGAACATTGAATATTGAATATTGAATATTTCTTTTTTATTGAAACAGCAAAATCATTAACCCAAATATTTATTAGCGGAAGCTGCAAAAAACCCTCTGTAAAAGCTAAGCTGTTTTCATGAGCATATCTCCCATACATATCTTTTGTATGTAGTAAATACTCTTCGTATCTGCTAAGTAAATAAAAGGAAGCAGCAAAAATATCAAATTCAATATCGCTTTCTTCTATTTTAAAAAAAGCCTTGCAGTTAATTGAAGTAAAGCATTTTATTTGTTGTGTAGCAATATTGTCTTCAAAAAGTAGATCCACACTCCTAATGCAAAATTCATCTTCCCTAATTGTACTATTGGAGTAGTTAATACAAACGTTATTGTGGTTTTTAAACTCTTCCGAGTCTATGGTAATTCTAAAATCTACGCTAAGTAATTCTTTAAAAATAAAATTACAAATGTATTGTAGCCTTGCAGTTGTAGTATGTGAGTAAATTAATACCATTATTGCACAAAATAAAAAAGTTCCACCATAGTGGAACTAAATATATTTTAATTTCAATTTTTTATTTCTTAAACTGCTCTTTCCACATTTCGTTAAATGTTTTTTGGCTAAACTTTAAATCGCTTCTGTTTTCCTTCCAACCTTTAAACATACCGTTTATTACTTTATTTTTTAAACTGCCATTGCCCATATTCATCATACCACGTTTTAGCGATGCTATTTTCCACACTTTCCAAGCCATACGTTCGGTAAATGTTGTATATCCATCTTCCACACTTTCTTTTCTGTTTTCCAAAAGCAACTCATGCAAATTTATTTTTACGGCACACACTTCGGTACAGTTACCGCAAAGCGATGAGGCAAAACTTAAATGTTTAAAATCTTCCATGCCCTGCATGTTTGGTGTAATTACACTACCAATTGGTCCACTATAGGTAGCCCCATAAGCATGACCACCAATGTTTTTATAAATGGGGCAAGCATTAAGGCAAGCACCGCAGCGTATGCAATACAGGCTTTCTCTTTGCTTAGGGCTTTGTAAAATATTAGTACGGCCATTGTCTAATAAAATCACATACATTTCCTCTGGGCCATCGTTTTCATTTTGCTGCTTTGGTCCTGTAATAATGGTATTGTACACCGTCATTTTTTGCCCTGTACCAAATGTGCTAAGCAGTGGCCAAAACAAATGCAAATCGGTAAGGCTTGGTATCATTTTTTCTATACCTACAATTACAATATGTGTTTTAGGAAAAGCACAACTGAGCCTTGCATTACCTTCATTTTCGGTAACGGCTATACCGCCAATATCGCTAATAATAAAATTTGCACCAGTTACACCAACTTCAGCTTGTGTATATTTCTCTCTTAAAATTTCTCTGGCTTTTAAAGTAAGTTGTGTTGGTGTAAAATCAATTGGTGTGCCTAATTTTTCGTTAAATAATTTAGCAACGTCTTCTTTGCTTTTGTGCATAGCAGGTGTTACAATATGGTACGGAGCTTCTCCATCTAATTGTTGAATATATTCTCCCAAATCGGTTTCGACACTTTCAATACCATTATCCTCCATAGCTTGGTTTAAATGAATTTCTTCAGTTACCATGCTCTTGCTTTTTACCAAGCTTTTGCAATTTTTTTCTTTGCAAATTTTTACAATTTCATCTATAGCTTGCTGTGTACTTTCTGCCCAAATAACTTTTCCCCCTCGTTTGGTAAATTGTAGTTCAAATTCTTCTAACTGTTGATCAAGCGTTTCAATAGCTTTCCATTTTATATTTTTTGCTCTCTCTCTTGCCAAATGCACATCGGCAAATTGTTGTTTGCCTTCGGGTACTTTTTCGTTGTACTTGCCAATATTAAAAGCAATTTTTCGCCTATGCTCTAAATCGCCTGCTTTAGTTTTACTTTTTTCAAGAAATAGTTGTGAATTTTCGCTCATACATAATTTTTGTTTGCTAGCTTTTGTGCCAATTAAATCAGTAAATATCAATAATGATTCTATTTTTTTAGGATCCCATTCAACAATTGTACTTTCTATCCAAATCTTTATATATAAAGATAAACCAAAAAATGGCTATTTTGTTCGAACTAATATTCCCTTTTGATAACTCCCAATTCTATAACTATCTACAAAAGGAACATCCTCTGTGCCTTTGCCGCTTTGTTTTTTATCATCTAACTTAATACTAAAAAACTCTACCGTCATTTTATTACCAGTAACACAATAATTATCTACAATGGTATTACCCTGTACAGTAAATGCCCCATGTAGGCAATTGCCATGCTGGTAACTATCTAATAAAATTCCATCTCGTTCATCAACTATCCAATGGCCTTTTGCCGTATCAATAGGTTTTAATATATAAGGTCTATTATCTTTTCCATTATCACCATAAATAATTTGCCAAGTGTATTGGTTGGCAGTATCAGCAGGTAAAATATTTAATTGCATAGTAAATATTTGTGTAGGCTTCCCAGCCACTATCCATTCTAATTTACCCTTCCATTTACCAATAAATAGTTTCGGAAAAGTAGTTGCGTTGGCATTTTTTATTGCTTGAGTAAAGGCTGCCGGAGCTAAAAAAAGAAAGAAAATAAAAATAAAGTTGATTTTTTTCATTTATGCCTATTGGAGTTAATTTTTTACAAAATAAAGATACCCAATGCAGGGTATTTATTTAATAAAAAATTTATAGTTAATTTACACTAAAAATGAAAAAAACACTAATATTATTACTTACTCTTTTTGTGGCAACAACCAATTTTGCACAAACTACTAAAAAGAAAACAGGAAAAACGGTTAAAAGAACTACTGTAAAAAAAATTAAAACAGTTGCACCAACTCCATTAATAGATATGTACGTTATTGATGATAATGGCGAAACTACTATGCAGCCAGTAAACAAAGGAGATAAATTAGTATATGCTATTACGGCAAATGGCAACACCTACGATTTTATTGTTACCCTTAATAAATACAGTTACGAGAACGGTATAGATTTTAATTATGAAATGACAAACGCTAACCACACTACAGGGCATATAGAAATACCTGCAAACGAAAAAAATAATGCAAAAAAATATTTAAATTATTTTAAAGGGGGAGATGCAACCTTAATAGGAGCTACCACCGTTTGGATGAGTTACGAAAACTTTATGGATATGCCCAATAACAAAACTCAAATGACGTTTGATAATGGCCTAGAAGAAATTTTTTATAAGCCAGAAAATAATGCAGCAACACCTACAATAATTTTTAAAGGCAAAAAGGTAAAATTAGAAGCATTTACTATTAATAATGCCGAAGATGGTAAAGGAGATAAAACACTTACGATACACAACACATCTGCCAATCCGTTAATTATAATAATGGATATAGGGTTTGCCGTGGAGTTGAAAGAGATAAAATAAATTTTGTAAAGAGAAATTACAAATTCCCTTTTTTAAAAAAGTACGAATGAAATATGTTTTTATACTGTTTGCCTTAGTTGTATTTAAAATCGGCATTGCACAACATTGCCCTTACGACGGCAGCCATATAATTGCCCTTAAATTAGTAGATAAAAATGGTAAACCACTAAAGACTACAAAAACCATTTTTTATTTGCAAGAAATGGATAATAAACTAGTAGACTCTTGCACATCTGCCGCAGGCGTAATAAAAAAGCAGTTTTTAACTACTTCTAATTATATAAAAGATTGTAATGAAAGATGGGATATAAATGGTTACAACAAAGAACTAATAGATAGATTAACTAAAGCCAATGTTTTTACCAATAGTAATATGTTTGTGTACCTTAATCAAGGTGAACACACTTGTACACTAACTGAAAAAAGCGAAACTGTTTATACAAATTATATTTATACAAAAAGAAAATTTGTAATAAATTATACCGTAAATAAGAAAGTGGTTAGCGTTAAAGTTCCAGCTGCTGCAATTTATTCTTTATGCACAAGTAGTGAAGATTTGCAAAATTTTAAACCTGTTGTAATTAAACTACTTTAACACACCAAGCTCTTTCCCCACTTTTGTAAATGCTGCAATAGCTTTATCTAAATGTTTTTGCTCATGTGCAGCACTTAATTGCACCCTTATTCTTGCTAAGCCTTTTGCTACTACTGGAAAAAAGAAACCAATTACATAAATGCCTTCGTCTAATAATTTGCTGGCAAAGTTTTGTGCAATTACGGCATCGTATAACATTATAGGCACAATAGGATGGTCACCGGGCTTAATATCAAAACCAGCAATAGTCATTTTTTCTCTAAAATATGTTGTGTTATATTCTAGTTTATCCCTAAGTGCTGTAGTTTCACTCAACATATCTAACACTGCAATACTAGCCCCTACAATACTTGGTGCCACTGTATTTGAGAAAAGATAAGGACGGCTTCGCTGACGCAACATTTCAATGATTTCTTTTTTACCGCTTGTAAATCCGCCACTTGCACCACCTAAGGCTTTGCCTAAAGTACCAGTAATAATATCTATACGTCCCATTACATTTCTATACTCATGTGTACCTCTACCTGTTTTGCCTAAAAAGCCACTACTGTGGCATTCGTCAATCATTACAATAGCGTTATGTTTATCGGCTAAATCGCATATTTTGTCTAATTGTGCTATAGTACCATCCATGCTAAAGCTACCATCTGTTACAATTATACGGCTACGCAAATGTGCAGACTCTTTTAATTTTTCTTCAAGGTTTGCCATATTATTATGCTCATAACGGTAGCGTTGTGCTTTGCATAAACGAACACCATCTATAATACTAGCATGGTTTAAAGCATCGCTAATTATGGCATCTTGCTCATTAAATAAAGGCTCAAACAAACCGCCATTGGCATCAAAGGCGGCAGCATATAAAATGGTATCTTCTGTACCCAAAAATGTAGATAGCTTTTGCTCCAACTCTTTATGAATATCTTGTGTACCGCAAATAAAACGTACACTACTCATACCAAAGCCACGTATATCTATATACTTTTTTGCTGCTTCTATAACTTTTGGATGGCTACTTAAACCTAGATAATTATTAGCACAAAAATTCAAC